>NZ_DINY01000058.1:0-11450 GCF_002426075.1 Empedobacter sp. UBA5528
TACCTAAATGCACTACGGGTTATTGATCTAAAATTGTACTCAAAATTGGAGAAGGGTTTACATATCCAGATAAGGCTTTTGCTCCTGTAACATCAATAAAATATTGAAAACTTTCGTCTTCCAAATTTAAACTCATTGTATTTGCAAAATGAACAATTTTATCGGTTAGTTTTCCTTGAAAAATTTCTGCTACTTCTTCCAAACTATAGTAATAATCATCAATTTGAATTTGATTTCCTTCGCCTTCAAAAACTAAATAAATGATTTTATAATCTCTAAAATATTTATCATGATAAAGAAGATTGGTCAAACTTTCTTCGAAACCTTCAAAGCTATCAGTCGTTTTATAAACATTTGTAATCTGAAATTCTCGAGCCAAATGTTCCAAAAATTCCAATAATTGCGAATCATTTTGCTCTTCAATATCTGCTACAGATTCCAAACAAAACAATTTGAAATCATCTTCGTCTTCAGTTCGTATAATATCCTTCATCTATTTTACTATTTTTCAAAGGTAAGATGTAATTTTTAAATGATTAAAATCACGCGAACAATGATTAATATTTATTAATTTAGAATTATTCTATATAAATAAATTTAATGAAAAATAATATTGATTTACAAAATCTTGCGGAACAATTGAGTTGTCCAAATGGAGACGAAGGAATTGAAGTTGGTGAGCAAATGAATGAAAGTAATTTTGGTATGATAAAAACGACAATAGATCATTTACAATTACAAAATAAAGAACAAATATTAGAGTTAGGTCATGGAAATTGTAAGCATTTACCTTATGTATTAAATCAAGCAAAGGATTTAGAATATATTGGTTTAGAACTTTCACAGGTCATGAAAAATAGTGCTATCACGAACAATTCTGATTATTTGAATGCAAATATTAGATTTGAAATAATTATGGATGAAAGAATTCATTTTTATGAAAAACGTTTTGATAAAATTTTCACAGTGAATACAATCTATTTTTGGAAAAATCCTAAATTTTTCTTGAGTGAAATTTATAGAGTCTTGAAATTCAATGGGGAATTTGCTCTTACTTTTGCTAAAAAGGAATTTATGGAAACTTTACCTTTTACTCAATTTGGCTTCAATTTATACACAGAAGACGAAGTGATAAAACTATTGAAATCAGCTAAATTTTCTATTGAAAATAGAAAAACATTTTCAGAAAGTGTAATTAGCAAAGCTGGCGAAAAAGTTGAAAGAGAGTATAGTATAATTATTGCAAAAAAATAAAATGATTTTTATTGATAATAAACTTAATTTTTTTGAGAAAAGAATGAGTAAATAATTTCTAAAGTAGAAAGAATTAGCAGAAATTTGTATCCTTATTTCAAGAATATGAAACAACCACAAAGAGTATTCGATTTATCTCGATTTCAAGAAAAAAATACACCTAACATTTCGATTTTTAATTACAAAGAAAAAGGAGAATGGAAGGGAATTTCGACAACAGATTTTATCAATCGAGTAAATAATATTTCGAAAGGTTTGATTGCAAATGGTGTTCAACAAAATGATAAAGTTGCGTTAATCAGCGAAAATCGTTTAGAATGGAATTTAGTAGATTTTGCAATTCAGCAAATTGGAGCTGTTGTTGTGGCAATTTATCCCAATATTTCGGATAATGATTACGAATTTATTCTAAATGATGCCGAAATCAAACTTTGTTTTGTGAGCAATGATGCGTTGTATCAACGATTATTAGGAATCAAAGATCGTATTCCAAATCTAGAACAAGTTTATACATTTAATACTTATCCGCATACACCAAATTGGATTGAGCTAATTTCGAAAGGAATTTCTATTTCTGATGAGGTTTTACAAACGAAGATGGACAATGTAAAACCAACTGATTTAGCAACTCTTATTTATACTTCTGGAACAACAGGAAACCCGAAAGGCGTTATGCTTTCTCACGAAAATTTATTGGCTGATGTCAATAGTTCCGAATATTCTTTTCCTGTAAAAGCGTATGATAAAGCGTTGTCTTTTTTACCTGCTTGTCATGCGTATGAACGCGTCTTTCAATACGTGTACATCAAAATGGGATTACCAATCTATTTTGCACAATCAATGGATACGATTGGGCAAGATATGAAAGAAGTTCAACCACATATTTTTTCGGCTGTTCCACGTGTTTTAGAGAAAGTTTACGATAAAATAATGGCGACTGGAGAACAATTGACAGGAGTAAAAAGAGCTTTATTCTTTTGGGCAATTTCGTTAGGAGAACAGTATGATTTAGACGAATCAAAACTTTCTGCTTGGTATAAATTTCAATTAAACATTGCTCGAAAATTAATTTTTTCGAAATGGAAAGCGGCGCTTGGCGGTAATGTCAAAGGAATTGCATCGGGAAGTGCAACTTTACAAACTCGTTTATTAAAATTGTATTTAGCAGCCGGAATTCCAATTTACGAAGGTTATGGTTTAACAGAAGCTGGACCTTGTTTATCTGTAAATTGTATCAAACGTGGAATGAAAATCGGAACCGTTGGTATTCCTTTGATTGATATTGAGATTAAATTAGCTGAAGATGGAGAAATCTTAGCAAAAGGTAAAAATATCATGCAAGGATATTATAAAAATTCTGAGGCGACGGCTGAGGTTTTGAAAGATGGTTGGTTGTATACGGGCGATATTGGAGAATGGGTTGATGATAAATTCTTAAAAATTATCGATCGTAAAAAAGAAATGTTCAAAACTTCTGGAGGAAAATATGTTGTGCCACAACAAATTGAGAAAATTCTTTCAGAATCTAATTATATCGAACAAATTATGGTAGTTGGAGAAGGACGAAAATTCCCTGCTGCTTTGGTTATTCCTTCTTATGAAAACTGTATTGATTGGGCAAAAGCAAATGAATCTTCATTGATTAATTTACCTCGTGAAGAGTTTTTAACGCATCCAAAAATTTATGAATTGATAGGAAATGAAATCAATAAATTAAATGTCAATTTTGGAAATTGGGAAAAAATTAAAAAATTTCATTTACTGCCTTATGAATTTACAATTGAAGCTGGAGAATTAACGCCAACTTTGAAGATGAAACGTAAAATCATTTCAGAAAAATATAAAAAAGAAATTGACGGAATTTATCAATAAAAACATCAATTTTTTAGAAAAATAACGAAGCAAGATTTTTATTAATCTTGCTTTTTTCGTGAAATAAAACTGATTTATGAAAATTTTGCACCAAATTTGCACTCTTTTTTATAAAGTTTAGTATTTAAAAAATGAATAATCCTACACGAATTTTTGACTTAGCTTATCGTCAACAAGAACTTTACCCCAATCATAATATGTTTGCAAGTAAAATTGATGGCGAATGGAAGTTTACAAAACCAGCCGAATTTATTGCGCAAACAAGAGAAATTTCGAAAGGTTTATTAGCTCTGGGAGTTAAACCTGGCGATCGAGTAGGACTTGTGTGCGAAAGCCGCTATGAATGGCATGTGATTGATTTTGCAATTCAGCAAATTGGTGCGGTTGTGGTAGCGATTTATCCAAATATTACAGATTTTGAATATCAATTTATCTTCAATGATGCCGAAATACAATTGTGTATTGTAAGTACAAAAAATTTGTATGAACGTATCAATAATATGTTTGGGACAATTTATAGTTTAGAATATGTTTTTGCAATTAATGAGTTCCCAGATTCTAGAAATTGGTCAGAATTAAAAGAAATTGGAAAAGATATAACAGACGAATATGTAAATAATCTTAGTTCAATTGTTCGAAATTCAGATTTAGCAACTTTAATTTATACGTCTGGAACAACAGGAAAACCGAAAGGTGTAATGTTGTCTCATAATAATTTGGTTTCGAATTTTATTGCGGCAAAAGAAATTGTTGTGTTAGAAGAAGGAACAAGAGGTTTGACTTTTTTACCGCCTTGTCATACATACGAAAGAACTGTAATTTATACCTATTTATATATTGGTGTAACGGTTTATTTCGCCGAAGGTTTTGAAAAAATTGGTGATAATATCAATGAAGTACAACCTCATATCATGACTGCTGTTCCTCGAGTGATGGAAAAAGTTTATGAGAAAATCCTAAAAACAGGTAGCGCTTTAACAGGAAAAAAACGAAAAGTTTTTGATTGGGCGATTAATATTGCTTCTCAATATGAACCTGATGCGAAGAAACGATCTTTGGTGTATAATGTGAAGTTAGCTTTAGCTCGAAAATTAGTTTTGAATAAATTTTATGAAGCGTTAGGAGGTAATTTCAAATATATTATTTCGGGAAGTGCTTCGTTGCAAGGTAAAATTGCGCGTGTTTTTATGGCGGCTGGATTACCATTTTTTGAAGGATATGGAATGACGGAAACTTCGCCTTTAATCACTGTAAATAATCCGCATAAATTAGGTGTTCGAATAGGGACTGTGGGTTCACCAATAAAAGATGTTAAGGTAAAATTAGCCGAAGATGGAGAAATTTTGGTTCAAGGTCCTAATGTGATGATGGGCTATTATAAAAATCAAAAAGCGACCGATGAGGTCATTATTGATGGATGGTTGCACACAGGTGATATTGGAGTTTGGGAGGAAGGAGAAGGTCATTTCTTGAAAATCATTGATCGTAAAAAGGAAATGTTCAAAATTTCTGGTGGAAAATATGTTGTTCCTCAACCAATTGAAACAAAACTTGTCGAATCAAATTTTATTGAGCAAGCAATGGTTGTTGGTGATGCGCAAAAATTTGCGTCAGCTTTTATTGTTCCGAATTATGCAAATCTGAAAGAATGGGCAAAAGAAAATGCACCTGAAATTAGTAATCTTTCTCGCGATGAATTCATAGCATCTACAGAAGTTCATAAAGTAATTAATCAAGAAGTTCGTAAAGCAAATCAGTTTTTTGGAAATTGGGAACAGATTAAGAAACCAGCAATTTTAGCGCATGAATTTACGATTGAAGGTGAAGAATTAACTCCAACTTTGAAATTAAAACGTAAAGTTATTCTAAAGAAATATCAGAAAGAATTCGAAGAAATTTATAAATAAAAAAATCCCTCAATTCATAATGAGTTGAGGGATTTTTTTATGGATTCATTCTTCCATTGGAATATCCTCGAATCACAGTATAATTTACTTTACTTATACTATCACTAAAAGAAGCGTTATCGGTATATAGAATAAAATCTACTTTCTCTTTGATATTTCCATGAGTTTCAAATTCATTATAAAGTGAATTAACTTGAAGTTTTCCTTTATTCTCCTTTAAGAATAATTCAAAAAATGAATCATTTCCACCTTTTGGAATAAAATAATTAGTTGGTAAATATTTACAATCACAATTATCAGTGCTCAAATAATAGTGTCCAGAACATTGTAATTCATATAATTTAATATCTCTAATTTTATAAGACTTTTTAAAATCAGAGCTGCAAGAGTAAAATAATAGTAGAAATAAAATTAGATATTTCATAATTGTAATATTTATGACGAAAATAATTCTTTTTAAGTTGAAGATAAAATTTTTGAAAAACTCATCATTTTATGCTATTTTCGACGAATTCTTTTCAAAATTACAAAACTATAAGTGCGCTATGGAAGCAACCAGAATTTTTGATTTACCAAAACGTCAGCTGGAGAAGTTTCCTGATTTATCCATGTTTGTATCCAAACAAAATGGAGAATGGAAACCGATGAAAACCACAACTTTTTTAGAACATGTTAATGCAATCTCAAAAGGATTGATCGCTTGTGGAGTTCAACCAGGTGAAAAAGTGGGACTAATCTCAGAAAATCGTGTCGAATGGAATATGATAGATTATGCGATACAACAAATCGGAGCTGTTGTGGTAGCGATTTATCCGAATATTTCTGACAGCGATTACGAATATATTTTTAGCGATTCGGCTATAAAATTGTGTTTTACAAGTAATCTCGATTTGTATACGCGAATCAATCAACTCAAAACAAAATTGCCTTCATTAGAGCAACTGTACTCGATTGATGAATTTGAAAATACAGAAAGTTGGAATGTTTTAATCGAAAAAGGAAAAACAATTCAACAAGAAGAAATAGACAAACGTGCCGCAAATGTAAAGCACGAAGATTTAGCTTTTTTAATCTATACATCAGGAACAACGGGAAATCCGAAAGGTGTGATGTTGTCGCACAAAAATATTATTGCAGATGTTATGGCTTGCGAATATTCAACACCACTTGATCCTTATGATCGTGCTTTGACCTTTCTTCCTGCTTGTCATGCGTATGAGCGAACAATTCAGTATTTGTATGTGTACATGGGGATTTCGATATATTTTGCAGAATCGATGGAGAAGATTGGCGATAATTTAAAAGAAATTAAACCGCATATGATTACGGCTGTTCCTCGTGTGATTGAAAAAGTTTATGAAAAAATCATGCAAACGGGAGCTCAATTATCAGGTTTTAAGAAATCTATTTTTGATTGGGCTGTAAAAGTTGGCGATGAGTTTGTGTTAGAAGATGATCAGCGTTCTACAATTTATAATTTGAAATTAGCAATTGCCCGAAAATTAGTTTTACACAAATGGTACGAAGGACTTGGTGGCGAATTAAAAGCCATTGTAACGGGAAGTGCAGCGATTCAACAACGAATTGTTCGCGTATTTTTAGCTGCCGAAATTCCAATTTATGAAGGTTATGGATTGACAGAAGCTTCGCCAGTAATTGCGGTGAATTGTTTTCGTCGAGGTAAAAAGATAGGAACTGTTGGACCTCCGTTGAAAGGTGTTGAAGTAAAATTGGCTGATGATGGCGAAATTTTAGTGAAAGGTGATATTGTGATGATGGGTTATCATAATTTACCAGAAAAAACTGCCGAAGAAATCAAAGATGGTTGGCTATACACGGGTGATATTGGAGAATGGATAGACAATAAATTCTTGAAAATTGTTGACCGTAAAAAAGAAGAATTTGCCCTACGTTTAAAGCAGAAAAGCTATAAAGATCTGGAAGAACTGGCACAAGGTGCATCACCNNGGACATTGGGAACAAATCAAAAAGATTGCAATTATTCCAAATGAAATGACCGTAGAAGGTGGAGAATTAACGCCAACGTTAAAATTTAAACGTAAAATTATTTTAGAAAAATACAAGAAACAATACCAAGAAATTTTTGGATAATTAATAAGAGTCTCAGTTTTTTGAGACTCTTTTTTATAACCTTTAATTAAGATTAAAATCTATATTTTTGTAAAAACAAAATCAATTGAATTCAGTTAAAGTTTACGCAAAACAAACAAGCAATTGGGGATTATTATTCGGTAGTCTTTTATTTTTTGCTTGTTCAATTTATTTATTTCTAAACGCCAATCAAGTTAATTCTCCGCAAACTGCAAAAATTTTAAGCGGAGTTTTATTTGTTCCAAGTTTACTATTCATCATCGTTTCAATCAAAAAATTGATGAAAAAACAATTGATTTTATTGATTGATAAAAAAGGAATTGTTTACAAACCTACGGATCATTTGAATTATATTGAATGGGGAAAAATTTTAGAAATTGAAGAACTGAAATTGCCTCGCCAACGTGTCATTAATATAAAAATTATTGATGCAGACGATTTTATCCATAACGAAACGCAGAAATTCTTACAAGCACGTATGAGATTTTGGAATAAAATGTATGGCGCTGTTGTTTCGTTTGACGCAAATACTTTAGATAAAAATCACTTCGAAATCATGAATCTTTTTGATGAATTTATGGAAGATTATAAGATTTCTACAGCTTCAAAAAATGATTAATTCGAAAGAATAGACTATTTTTGCAGCATGCAAATCGATTTACTTTATAAAAATTTGGGCATCAAAGATATGAATGCAATGCAACGTTCAGCATTCAAAATGTCCGAAAATCAACGAGATTTAATTTTATTATCACCAACAGGATCTGGTAAAACATTGGCGTTTTTATTTCCGACTTTAAGAGATTTAAATCCAGATGTAAAAGGTGTTCAAACCTTAATTTTAGTTCCTGCGCGTGAGTTAGCTTTACAAATCGAAACAGTTTTCAAATCGATGAAGTCTGATTATAAAGTAACGTGTTGTTATGGAGGTCACAATACAAAAGTTGAGCAAAATACTTTGTTAGAAGCTCCAGCTGTATTAATTGGGACTCCAGGACGTATTGCGTATCATTTGCGTAACGAAAATTTTGATCCTTCGACTGTTCAAACTTTAATTTTAGACGAGTTTGATAAAGCGTTAGAATTAGGTTTTCAAGAAGATATGAGCTTTATTGTAGAGCAACTTTCTGGTTTGAAACAACGTATTTTGACTTCTGCTACAGAAATGGAAAATATTCCAGAATTTGTTGGATTGAATGACGAAAAAATTGTGAGCTATCTAAAACAAATCGAGGTAAAGCCTGATTTACATATGAAAGTGGTTAACACCATTTCAGAAGAAAAATTGGATACTTTATTTAATTTGATTTGCAAAATTGGAAGCAAACGCATGTTGATTTTCTGTAATCACCGTGATGCTGTCGACCGTATTAGTAATTTGTTGCATGAAAAAGGAATTGCGCGTGAAAGTTTTCATGGTGGAATGGAACAAGACGAACGCGAACGTGCGTTACTGAAATTCAGAAATGATTCGGTTCGAGTTTTAATTACAACAGATTTGGCTGCGCGTGGTTTGGATATTCCAGAAGTAGATTCGATTATTCATTATCAATTACCTGCAAAAGAAGCCGCTTTTATTCACAGAAATGGACGTACAGCACGTATGAATGCGAAAGGTTTTGTGTATTTAATTATTAGCAATGAAGAACATTTTCCGTTTGTAAATGAAAATTTACCTGTCGAAAATTTAGGTGGAACATATAAGATTCCAGAACGTACACCTTACCAAACGATTTATATTTCTGCAGGAAAAAAAGACAAAGTAAACAAAGTTGATATTGTTGGATTTTTGTTCAAAAAAGGAGGTTTAGAAAAAAACGATGTCGGAATTATTGAGGTAAAAGATACCACTTCGTATGTTGCGATTAACCGTAAAAAAGTTCCGGACTTATTGAAAAAATTGAGCGGTCAAAAAGTAAAAAATAAGAAAGTAAAAATGCAAATTGCATATTAAAAATAGAATTTTATGTTAGCACACCACGTACTATTTTGGTTAAAAGATGACGCTACAGAAGCTGAAGTGAATACATTTCATCAAGCTTTGAAAGATTTAGAACCAATTGCTCCTTCAGTATTTTTTCATGTTGGAACACCAGCAAATATCGAAAGAGATGTTATCGACGCTTCGTATTCGTTTTCTTTGTTTGCAGCTTTCGAAACGATGGAACAATTTGAGACGTATCAAAAACATCCACAACATATCGAGTTTTTGAATGGTCCAAATAAATTAGCAAAACGAGTATTAATCTATGATGCAGATTAATCGTTAGAAAAATATAACCTTAAATCCGTCATTTGACGGATTTTTTTATTTTCTAAAACTTTATAAATCAAGTTTATTTATAATTAATTATACTTATTTTTGTACAAAATATAGTACATATGTTGATAACAAATATTTCTGAATTTAGAAAAGATATTAAAGAATATTTTGATCGTGTGACGAATAATTTTGAAACATTGATTATTAATCGTGGAAAAAATTCTGGTGTTGTTATTATGTCATTAGAAGAGTATAATTCGCTAATGGCTACGAATCATGAGCTTTCTTCTCGCAAAAATGAAGAGCGTTTGGATGCTGCAATTGAGAAATTAAAAACTCAGAAAACGTTTACAAAGGAGTTAATTGAAGAATAGATGAAAATCGTTTTTGTTGATGAATCATGGGAAGATTATTTGTATTGGCAAAAAACAGATAAATCTAAATTGAAAAAGATCAATGAATTGATTAAAGGTATTGCTCGAAATCCTTTTGATGGTCTGGGGAAACCAGAAGCTTTGAAACATAAATATGCAGGATTTTGGTCGAGAAGAATAGATCATGAACATCGGTTAATATATCGTGTTGTAGAAGATGAAATTCAAATTGCGAAATGTCGTTTTCATTATGATTGATATACTTCTTTATCAATCAACAATATAATCTATCATACAATAATCACGAATTTCTATCAAAATAAGCAAATAATCGTTACAAATACCCGTAAATTTGCAAATGATTTCTGAAAAGGAAATCAATAGAATTTAAGCAATGATTATAGAGACAGAAGAAGAGTTAATCGGAATGAAAAAAGTCAGCGAAGCTGTAGCCGTTACTCTTAAAGAGATGAAAGATTATGTAAAACCTGGAATGTCAACAAAAGAATTGGACGATTTTGGTGCGAAGATTATGCACAAATTTGGTTGCAAATCAGCTCCTTTCGAGACGTATCAATTTCCTGGTTATACTTGCTTAAGCGTGAATGAAGAAATTTGTCACGGAATTCCAAGAGCCGATAAAATTTTGAAAGACGGAGATGTGATTAATATTGATGTTTCTGGAGAATTAGGTGGTTTTTGGGCTGATAATGGAGGTTCTATTGTTGTTGGAGAAGATGTGAATGGTTATCAAAAAATTGTTGATGCATCTATTTCTGCGCTTCAAAAAGCAATTGCGGCTGTAAAATCTGGAGTTAAAATCGCTGATATTGGTGGAATTATTGAGAAAGAAGCAAAAAAACATCATTATCATGTGATTGAGAATTTAACTGGTCATGGAGTAGGGCGTTCATTGCACGAAGAACCATTGGATTTGATGAATTTCAGAGACCCTGATGATAAACGTCGATTCCGTAAAAATTCAGTTATTGCATTGGAAACTTTTATTTCAGAAAATTCTTACGAAGCAATTGAGCAAGCGGATGGTTGGACAATGATAGGAAATGCACCTGGCGTTTTTGCACAACACGAACATACTGTTTTGGTTACTTCTGAAGGTCCTATGATTTTAACGCACATGAATGGTAATTGGTAAAATTATATGAAGAGAAACGAATATATTAAAGTAGACCGCGAAGTGGTCAAAAAAATGAGCGAAGATATTCAGGCTTATTTAACAGAAAATAAGTTGGAACGTGTAAAAACTAAGGATATGATGCCTTTCTTAATTGAAAAAGGATATTTTCCTCACGACCGTAAAAAAGGATATCCTTTGCGTCAGATTCTAACAGATTTGAAAAAATCGGAAGAATTACATTTATTACCGCAAGCATTTCCAGAATATTTGGAAATCGAGAATAAAAAAACATCTACCTACTGGTATTTTAGTCCAGTAAAATAATATTAAACACTTCTATTGAAGTGTTTTTTTTATTGCTAACAAATTCAAAATCTTTACTTTTTGGAATATTAATTGATACAATTTGATCGTTTATTAGATGAAAAATCAAGCTTTTTAATTTCTTATCTTATGTCAATGAAATCTCGCTGATGACTGAGCTAAATTTGTCCTATCAAAATAAATAATTAACCCGTAGTGCATTTAGG
>NZ_DINY01000064.1:0-6259 GCF_002426075.1 Empedobacter sp. UBA5528
AACTTTCGTTAGGATATCCAGAATATTTAAATAAAGTAAAGCTTCCTGGCTTTTATTCTGACGCTCCTTTTACTAAAGCGGTTTCTGGGTTTTTACAAAATTACCAAATTATAATAATTTGTTCATTATTAGATGAATTTGATAAACAATTTATACCATTAAAGTATCCTGAACATTCAGAAAAAATACTAAAAGTAAAAGAAATCACAAGACCTATTAAAAAAAGAATAAATAAATGGAAAGATTTAAAAAACTATAGAAATTATATTTTAGCCCATAACTTAAGAGAAAAAGATATTTCAATTTTTTCAGAAAAATATACAAAAAAAACTTACAAAATTCCATATTCCAATAGCGAACACTATTTGCTTGGCGAACTAGCAATATTAATTATTAATTTCACAACCGAAGTTTTTAAAAATGAGGTCGAAAAAATTGATTTGACGGAAAATATTTTATCTAGAATTGAATTTGAGTTTAATGATATTGATCCTGATAAAGAATTATTCACTATTTATAGTGAATGCTTAAAATTATTAAACAACTGTGATTAAAACTTGTAAGGATTACTTAGTTGTAAATTACATTCTTTAATTGTTTTTTAAGATTATAGAACTTATTAGATAAGTTATTTAGATTTAATAATAAATTAAATATCAAATTGAATAAAAATTAAAAGTCCAAAAAAATATGTGGGATTCATTTAATACTTATGGAGGAAGCTTTCAAAATTCATTCGAAATGCTATGTAACCAACTTTTTGAAAGATATCTTTCAAAAGAATATCAAAATTCGATTGATGAATTTAAAGTAATAAATGGAGCAGGCGGAGATGGTGGTATTGAAGCTTATGGAAAATTATCAAATTCTAATATTATTGCGATACAATCCAAATGGTTTAAACAAGCTTTAGATACTAATGAGCTTAACCAAATAAAAAAATCTATAACTACTGCTCTAACTATAAGACCTAATATAATAGAATATATTATCTGTATTCCCCATAATGTTAGCTCTATTAAAATTGGAAAAGGGAAAAAACCGACACAAAATAGTGAAGATATAAGAATTGAAAATTTTGAAAAAGAAATAAAAAACTCATACCCAGTTCTTAAAATCACTTGGTGGTTTGAGCATTCTATTTTAGAAAAATTACAAAAAGCCGAAAACGAGGGAGTTCATAAATATTGGTTTGAAAATGAAATAATCCACTCAAAATTTTTAAAAGATAAATTTGATTTACAAAAAACCAATTATTGGCTAAAAGAAAGATATGTTGGAGATTTACATACTAAAGGTGATATTCAGAATTTAATAGACAAACAACTATATAGTCCATCTTTTAGAAACAAAATTCTGGTAAAAATTCTTGACTTTAAAAATAAAGCAAATAATACTAAAAACCTTTCTGAAAAATTCATCAACCAGAGTTCAAAATCAGATGAATTAACCACGAAACTTAAACAAATTAATTGTTTTATAGAAGATTTAATTGAAAAATCTCTTGAATTTGAAACGAGGCTAACAAATGGAATTGCACCTAATTTAACGATTGATGTAGATCAAGAAATTCCAATTATATATACTATTGAAGATACAATTAAAATACTAACTTCTATAAAACCAACTGATCTTCAAAAGCCAATTTATAATAAATTGGAAGTAGCTTTGAGAGAGATTAGCACAGATGTTATTAATTCCTATTTTGTAATTGAAAATGAATTAATAACAATATCAACCAGCTTAATATTAGGAAAGCCGGGCACAGGAAAAACACTTGGATTAGCATATGCAGTAGAAGAATGTTTAAACAAATATGCACCAGCTATATTAATTCAAGCTAAGGGTTCTAATTCAAAAGACTGGACACAATTACTATCTCAAGAATTAGAGTTGAGCAATTGGAATAAAAATGAAATTTTCAGTGCACTTGAAACATTAGCTATTGGGAAAGATTGTGAATTAGCGACTAATAATACCATCAATTTTGAAAATACAAGTGTATTAATTTGTATTGATGGGCTTGAAGAAGATATTTTGAATGATGCAAATTGGTACAATAGAATTAATGAAGCCCTTGAAATAACAAGTAAATATAAAAGAATTCGGTTTGTTTTCAGTGCCAGAGAATATTTTTATAATAATGAAAGGTTACCTGATTACCAAAAAAACTACAAGGAATTAAGACTGAAACGAGAGGGTGATGTAAAAGTTGAAGATGTTGCTAAAAAATATTTCGAAAAATATAATATCACCATTGAAAATTATCAATCCATAAAAGGACTGGATAGTTTATTTGCTTTAAAATTATTTTGTGAAACATATCAAGGNNTAGATTCGAGAAAATCAAAATCTAGAAATGCTGTTTTAGAATTTTTAAGCATAATATCCGATTTATTCTATTATAATTCTGAAGTAAGTCATACTGAAATTTTAGATATAGGAATTGAAAACAAATTAAAATATTTAGATAGCAATGAGATTGAACTATTAATTGAATTTCTATCTAATAACGGAATCCTTATAAAATACGAAAGAAATGTAGATTCTGATTTCATATTAGAAACAAAAGAAAGTTTTTACACTTTCAGTTATCAATCAATTCTAGAAATTATAGTTTCAAGTAAAATAAGTAGAGATATAATAAATGGAAAAATTGATTGTTTACCAGATTCTCTCTTTAATCAAATTTCACTTTCTACTGAATTAGATGATGAAGCCCATAATTCTTATTCAGGTTTTATTCCTAATCAAAGAATCATTCAGGATATAATAAACGAGCTTTTTATTAAAAAACGTAAATTAATCGGAATTGATGATTTTTTAACTAATGGTTTTACAAAAGATGAAATTTTTGAACTACAATTAAATGCTTTATATGCTGTGCCAAATGAAATAAGTTACATATACAAAGATTGGATTACAGAAATTTTCACCAAGGATTACATCAAAAGATTTCAAATTTTACAAGATTTAATTATACCACTTTCATACGATAAGAATAGTTCATTTAATGCAATGTACCTTCATAATATTCTTAAAAATATTACAAATCATTTTGAAAGAGATAAATTTTGGTCAGGGTTAGATGATTATGAAAGTAACATAATGTCTAAGAAGTTAAACATAAGAGAATATGATTTATCACAATGGTCATTAACCTCTATTCTTGAAGATAACTACGATTTAGATGAAACAGATATGTTTGATGGACTTCCATTAATATATACGTGGGGATTTACTACACTTGATCAAAAATTACGTGAAAACTTACGAATTAAGCTAACCAAATGGGCTCTAATTCTTCCTTTAGAGTTTAAAAAGCTTTTAGACTTAATGTTACCTATTGACGAGCAACAAATTCTCGAAGATTTAGCTTCAATTACTTTAGGGATCTCTACAAAATGTAAAAACGAAAATGCAATTCTTGAACTTGCTTTGTGGTGCCTAAATAATATATTCAGTAACACTGATAAATATAGAAATGTAATTGTAAGATATGGTTTCAGAGCTATAGTTGAAAGAGCATTTCAATATAATTTAATTTCTAAAACAGAAGTTGAAAAATCACACCCTGCTTATAAAGATAATTTAATCCTTTTAGAAGTTGATGAAAAATATATAATTAATCCTGTAAAAGATCCTTACCCAATAGGTCATGATTTATCGTGGTATGTTATAAAAAAAGCATACGATGATTTTTTGTCAGTCGAAACAGGATTCAATTCTCTTTCATTCGATAAAGAGAATCCTTTTATCACAGATTTTTACCAGAAATATAGCCTATTAATCAATAATAGCACATCAGCAAGGATATGGGGAATGGCTACGGCATTATCTTATATAAAATCATTAGGCTTTAATAGAGAAACAGGTTACGTTAATACTGATGCAACACATGGAAGTAAAAGTGAAAAATTTACTTTTGAAGAAAAATATGTTTGGTTAGCCGTTCATTATTTAAAAGGATATTTATCTGATTATTTACCTTATGAATACGATGATGAAAATAAGGAATTTAATTGGATTGATGATTATTCTAAAATTGTACATATCAGTAATCCAGTGGAGGATTTACAAATCAATCTTGAAAATCAAGTCGATGAATACTTTAACCCTCCATTATGGATAATAAAAGAGGAATTAGCACCTGAAATCAATAATTTAGAAAATACAGGAATTGAGATTGATAAAATTATAAATAATAATCCTAAAATAGATTTCAATAATTGGCTTAAATACAGTAATCTAGACTTTAATTCAGATATTGAAAAAGAATATTTGTCTATATACCAAAGTACAGGTTTAACCAACTCCTCAGAAACAATTAAATCCTATATTGATTGCAATAGTTATCTAATAAATGAAAAAGACTTCGATTTATTACTAAAACAATTTTCTCAAAACTCAAAATCTATCCATTTAAATGATTTTGGAAGTCCCGATACAGATACTTATACAAGTCCGTCAAATTTGTTTTGGATGGATTGGGTAGGAGAAAATTATAATGAAACTGAATTTGATGAAGACATATATATTTACAATTGTCTCACTAAAGTAATGAAAGATACTGTTGATGGAGAAAAAGAAGTTATTATACCGTCTAAAAAAGTTAGAAAACTACTTAGTCTTTCAGAATTAGATAACAATAACTATCTAACTATAAATTCAGACGTAATAGGATTTAGTCATGAAATAAAAACCGAAAGATATAGCTATGGAGATCATCAATCCATGATTTTGATTGATAAAAATATCTTACTTCACGAATTAAATAAAAACAGTATGAAATTATTTTGGGTGGCAACTCATTTCATTAAAAAAAATCCTTCAAATAAAGAAATAGAAGAGATTGAATATAATCAGAAAATTAGAAATTACGTCATTTGGTTAGATGAGATGAATGAATTACAATCAATCAAATATTTTGAAGGCTAATATTCAAATATATAAATCCTATTAACAAAAAAGCTCTTATCCAAGAGCTTTTTTATTAAAGAAATGTTTGGGATAATGTAAGCTTCCCCAAAATTAGAGTCATTTATAATTATAGTTTATAAATTTATAAAACTATGAAGAACAGTAAATATTCGGAAGTTCAGATTATCAAGATCTTATCTGAACAAAATTTTGGAAAAACGGTCAATGAAATTTGTCGTGATCATGGAATTAGTCAACCTACTTTTTATAATTGGAAGAGTAAATATGGTGGATTGGACGTTCAACACCTCACTAAAATGAAGGAAATGGAGAAAGAACTCTCTCAGTACAAAAAGATTGTAGCAGAACTAACGCTAGAAAATGTTGTGATGAAAGATGTGATTTCAAAAAAGCTTTAACGCCTTCTGAGAAACGAGAACTGGTCACTTATTGCAGCTCACAATACGCAATGAGTACTCGTAAGGCGTGTAAAGTTTTCCTCATTTCCAGTTCGGTTTATTTTTATAAAAAGAAACCCAATAATGAGGATGATAAAATTAGGGAAGAATTAGTTTTGCTTTCAGAGCAGCACTACACATGGGGATTTTGGATGATGTATCACAGGCTGAGAAATCGTGGATTTGGATGGAATCATAAACGAGTTTACAGAATATATACCTCTCTGAAATTAAATCTTAGAAGTAAACGTAAAAAACGTCTTCCAGCAAGAGTAAAAGAGCCTTTATTGCGACCAATTTACCCAAATGTAACTTGGAGTATGGATTTTATGCACGACACCTTAGAGTGTGGTAAAAAAGTAAGAAGTTTGAATATTATAGATGACTTTAATAGAGAAATTTTAACCATTACAATTGACACTAGTTTACCTTCATCAAAGGTCATTTCACAGCTAAAGCAACTTGTAGAATGGCGAGGAAAACCTGATAAAATAAGAGTAGATAATGGACCAGAATTTATTGCAGAAAAATTAAAAATTTGGTGTCTATCAAATCAGATTGTTCTACAATATATTCAACCAGGAAAACCAACACAAAACTCATTAGTAGAAAGATTTAACAGAACTTTTCGAACAGAATTTTTAAACGTTTATCTCTTTGAGAATATCAAACAGATGAAAAATTATGCTGAAATTTGGATGTGGATGTATAATAATGAGCGACCTCATAGTGCCCTACAATACCTCACTCCCAGAGATTTTTTGTTGAAATATGGAAAAATAAATAATGAAAAAAAACAAGATTTTCCTACATTCAAACAAAATTATAATAAAAATAATCAATTATTAAATAAAAACTCTATTTTTGAATGTACCTAACAA
>NZ_DINY01000064.1:6285-6493 GCF_002426075.1 Empedobacter sp. UBA5528
CACATCTGCACTGTCGTAGAATCCGTGGTCTTTGTCCGTGGGTTGTATATTCGTAATTAATTCTACTAAAAGAAGTTTTAACTCGTTGCTATCCTTCTCTTTTTGTGTAAAAAAGTAAGTGTTCTGCATACGTTTTAATTTGCTTAATTTCAGTAAGATACGGGTTTTAATTAAATAAAACAAATCATAAGAGGAAGTAGGGATAGGG
>NZ_DINY01000009.1:0-25696 GCF_002426075.1 Empedobacter sp. UBA5528
ACGAAGTCATGAAGTACGACAGAAACAAATTATATAATTCATTTCCGTTCATTACTTCGAATTTCCCTGGATTGAAACGATTATAACTTGTAGAATAATCTGCATTTACAACCAATCCATTTCCTCTGGCTCTTTTAGTTGTTACAACTACTACTCCATTCGCTCCACGAGAACCATATTGCGCAGTTGCAGCAGCATCTTTTAATACAGAAATTGTTTCAACATCATTTGGATTAATATTTGGTGTTCCATGATAAATCACTCCATCAACTACCCATAAAGCATCTGTTCCTGCAGAAATACTTGTTTTTCCTCTTAAACGTAATGAAGCCGTTGAACCTGGTTGTCCAGAGCTACTTGTAATTCTAAGACCTGCAACTTTACCTTGTAATAAATTGGTAATGTTCGGAGATTTAGCATCCATTAAGTCTTTTGCATTTACAACAGAAACTGCAGCGGTTACCTCTTCCTTACGTTGTGTAGAATATCCAGTTACNNCCATTTTCATCTGTGTAAGCTGCCTTATCAGTCCCTTTTATTTTTACCTCTACATCTGCTTCTGGAAAACCATCAGAATCTTTTACATGACCTGTAGTTTGAGCATAAGCAAACGATCCAAGAACAAAAAGAAGACTAAAAATTCTAAATTGTTTTTTTCTCATCTCTTGTGTTAAAATTGTTAACAATAAAAGTATTAAAAAAAACACTTAAGAATTACTCTACAATTCAAATACAAAAATAAACCAAGTAATAAAAGAATATATAGAATAATTTTAGGGATTACTTGTTTCAATAAAATATTAAACTATTTTTTCAACTCTTAATAGAATGTTAAGAAATGGTAAAATTTAATATTTTATATTAAACTTTCAAAATCAGCCAAAAAAAATCCGTTCGATAATCGAACGGATTTTATATTTTTCCTAAAAAAGCAGTTTTTAGTAAGCAGCGTCTTTGATACGAGCTTTTTTACCACGTAATGCTCTGAAGTAGAAGATACGAGCTCTACGAACTTTACCTTTTTTGTTTACTTCAATTTTTTGTAACGCTGGCATGTTAACTGGGAAGATACGCTCTACACCAACATCTCCAGACATTTTACGGATTGTGAAAGTTTCTGTAGTTCCTTGTCCTCTTCTTTGGATAACAACCCCTTTAAAGAACTGAACACGAGTTTTTCCACCCTCTGTAATTTCTTGATAAACTGTAATAGTATCACCTGCTGCGAAAGCTGGGAACTCTTTTTTAGCTACGTATTTCTCTTGTACGTATTTTACTAAATTTTCCATTGTAATAATCGAATTTATTTAGATTGACCAACTTACACGTCTTTCGCCAGAGGTTGAGCAATGCGGATGCAAAATTAATTATTTTTATCAACAATGCAAATCATTATCTGAAAAATCTTGACTTTCGTTTAGTATTTTTAATGCTTTTTCGTAATCTTCTTCCTTCACTTGCAAACGAATACCTTGCGAAAAGGTTGATCCAATTGTATAAGAAAGGTTCTCATCTAAAACGGTACTTTCTATCCCTTCCGTTTCTAATAATAATTTTATAATATCAGCTTCTATCACTGTATTAAATCGAGCTAAAATTTTAAACATAATTATTCGTATTTAATTATTACTTCATCATTTGCGATTATTCCTTTCGGATCAAAATCTTTTACATTACATAACAAATACCTCATCATTGCTAGACGGGCTTCTTTTTTACTATCTGTTTTAATCTCAATCCAAGGATTCTCTTTGGTTGCAGTTTTTTCAAATAATAAATGAATATACTTTGTATAATCGTCCCATTTATCTTGAGCTTGTTTATCTAGGCTTCCTAATTTCCATTGTTTTAAAGGATCTACTCTACGTTCCTCTAGCCTTTCTGCTTGTTCTTCTTTAGAAATTGATAAATAAAATTTAATAATTTCAATGCCATCCTCTACTAATAAATTCTCTACTTCATTAACTTGCTTCATGAACTTATTGTATTGCTCTTCTGTACAAAATCCAAAAATAGGTTCTACTACTGCTCTATTATACCATGAACGGTCGAAAAAAACAATTTCACCTGCATTAGGTAATTTCTTAAAATATCTTTGAAAATACCATTGTCCTTGTTCTATTTCAGTCGGCTTTGGTAATGCTTCAACACGATATTTTTTAGGGTTTAGAAATTCTGTTATTCTCGAAATTGTTCCTCCTTTTCCAGCTGCATCACGACCTTCAAAAATAATTAACACACGTTTATTCTCTTGAATAACTTTAGATTGTATTTCTAACAATTTTTCTTGAAGTTCTTTTAATTCTTTCTCATAAGCGAGTTGTTCTTTGAACTTCTTTTCTTTTATAATATCATGTCTAACCAAAAAATCAATGATTTCTTGCTTATTATTTATTTTTTCTAAATCATTTAAATCAAATTCAGCCATAGTTTTAGGTTTGATAATTAATTTTCTTCTTCTAAGTTTTGATGTTTCAAAATACGTTTATTTTTATCATCATAAGGTATTTTAGACAAAATATATTCCATCGCCTCTACTCTAGCCTTGTACTTTTTGTTGGCATCAATGATTTTCCAAGGAGCAAAATCTGTATTTGTTTTCGTAAACATTACATCTTTATAAGCTGAATAAACATCAAACAAATCTTGCGCTTTTTGATCTACAGAGCTATACTTCCATCGTTTGGTTGGTGAATTTACAATATCTGCAAAACGTTTCGCTTGTTGTTCTTTTGTAATCGAAAAATAAATTTTAATCAAATATATTCCCGAATTAATCCACATTTTCTCGACATCATTTACCTCGTTCATAAAAGTTTCATATTCCTCTTGTGTACAAAACCCATTTACAGGCTCTACAACAGCTCTATTGTACCAACTTCTATCAAAAAAAACAATTTCTCCTGCACGTGGTAACTGACGAACATAACGTTGAAAATACCATTGTCCTCGTTCTACTTCATTAGGCTTTGGCAGTGCTATAATTCTATGTTCACGAGGATTTAGATGTTCTACAATTCGACGAATTGCACCTCCTTTCCCAGCTGCATCTCGACCTTCAAAAACAATCACAACTTTTCGTTTATTTTCGGCTACCCAAGTTTGTAATTTTATCAATTCTTCTTGTAATTGCTCTATCCTATTTTCATATTTTACAGTACGCAAGGCTTTCGCAAAATTCAACTTTCCATGATCAGATTGTAAAAGTCCAACAAGACCTTTTTTGGTTTCGATTAATTTTAAATCTTTCGGTTTTAGCTCCATTTTCTTACAATTTAAAATTAATGATTCAATTCTTTTACCATTCGATAATAACGTTCAATCACATTTGGATCTACCATTAAATTTACTTCGGCATCCTCTTTTCCTTTATAATTAAACAAAGAAAGCACATAACGAATAGATTCTAATCTTGCCGTATTTTTATCATTTGCGTTGACAATAATCCAAGGCGAAAAAGAGTTGTGCGTGCGCGTAAACATTTGATTGATATAATGCGAAAATTCATCCCAAAGCTCTTGTCCTTTTGCATCGACTGGACTATATTTCCACTTTTTAAGCGGATTATTTAACCTCGAATCAAAACGTGTTTGCTGCTCCTCTTTAGTCACAGAAAACCACAATTTGACAATATATGTCCCTGATTCGTACAACATATGTTCAAATTCTGAAACTTGCACCATAAATTGCTCATATTGTTGCTCGGTACAAAATCCCATAACTGGCTCTACAACTGCTCTGTTGTACCAACTTCTGTCAAAAAAAACAATTTCACCAGCATTTGGTAACTCTTTGATATAACGATTAAAATACCACTGATTTTGTTCGACTTCTGTAGGTTTATTCAATGCAACAACACGCATAGAACGCGGATTAAGATGCTCGCGAAAACGGCGAATTGTACCTCCTTTTCCTGAAGCATCTCGTCCTTCGAAAATGATTGCAACTTTTTTCTTTTCTGTCGAAATCCAATTTTGAAGATTTACTAACTCTGATTGCAGTTTTAGTAACTCATTTTCATATTCAAACTTCTTTATCACATTTTTATAGAGAGGATTTTCTTCTTGATTTTCGACCAAAAAATGCATTAGTTCTTCGGTTGTTGTAAAATCTAAAATCTTACTTTTTTTCATAAATATTTATAGATTGTAAAATCTTTTTTAAGGTAAAAATTTTACAGAACATAAAAGTGAAGATTATGATAAATCTTTCTTTTAAAATCATAAATTTTATCATATTCAACCTCAATCAATTTGGTTAAATTTGTCAATAAATTAGTTTTTTGCGCATACTATTTTTCATATCACTCATATTTTCTATCGCATTTCGTCCTTTAATGCCGATGATAGATTATGTTTTAAATTATGAAGAAATCGCAAATGAACTTTGTGAAAATCGAGAAAAACCCGAATTACTTTGTAATGGTTTTTGCTATTTGAAAGAAGAAATTTCGAAAAGTGAAAAGAATCAGCCAGAAAATCATTTTGTCAAAAATTCGGTCAAAATTTTAGATGCGATTGTTCCTCAAAAACAAATTATTTCTCCAAAAAAGTATTTTACGCAAAAAAATAAATTATCAACTGATCATTATCAAGATATTAATTCTAACTATATTATTCGTTTAGTTTTTCATCCTCCAATTGTTTAATTTTTCTTTAATAAATCTAAACTATAGAATCAGATAACAATTAATTAAAAACAAATAAACAATTTAAAATGAAAAATTTAAAAAATATATTCTCTTTAATAGTATTAGGGTTTGCATTATTTTCTTGTAATAAAGAGCAAACAAAACAAGAGAATTTTGAAGTAAAGCATGTTTCTCACGAAGAAATGAAAGCTGTAACTAAATTGGATATTGCGGTTGTGAACGAAGTTGATCCAATTTGCGGAATGAAAACTGCAGATCATTTGAGTGACACAGCTAATTACCAAGGAAAAACGTATGGTTTTTGTTCGACAATGTGCAAAGAAGAGTTTCTAAAAAATCCTGAAAAACATATCCATGAATAAACAATTAATAGCCGTTATTGTTATTATTTTAGGCGTTATAGGAACTGTTTTTTGGTTAAAAAATAAGCCTAAAGATGAACTTTACATGGTAATGAAAGTTCCGGAATTTTCGATGACGAATCAAAATAATCAAACGATTACAAATCGTGATATGTTAGGAAAAGTGTACGTTGTAGAATTTTTCTTTACAAGTTGTCCAACGATTTGTCCAGTAATGAGTAACAATTTACGCACAATAGAAGATGAAATAAATGAAGCAAACCTTGGTTTTATTTCGATTACAATTGATCCAAAACGAGATACACCTGCACGATTGTTAGAATATGCAAAACAAATTGGTGTAAAATCACCGAATTGGCATTATTTGACTTCGGATCGAGAAGAAATTGAGCAACTTTCGGATAAATTCAATATTTATGTTGGAAAAGACGAAACAACTGCCGAAGGTCTAAATCACAGCGGAAAACTTGCATTGGTTGATAAACAAGGAAATATCAGAAGTCGATATGATAAAATGGGTGTTCCAATACTGTTTTATTCGGGACTGAATTACAAAGATCCTGAAGGAAAAGAACCTTCTCTAGCTGGAAAATATCATCCTGAAATAGAATTTTTAAAAGAAGATATAAAAAAACTTCTTGCAGAATAAAATTTAAAACCCTCCTAAAAATGGAGGGTTTTGTTTTAATTATAATTTTCTAAATCACAGCAAATTATTGTTTGTCCTTATGGAAAATTGATGGACGGAATGCATCGTGTTGTAAAAGCAAATTTATTGGATTTGAAAACAATAAAAGCGTATCGACTTTCGACCTTACCAAACCCCGATTATATTGATGTAGATCCTGACGATTTACCTTATGATGAAAATTAAAATTTAGAAGTTAAGCAATCAAATCTTGAATGGTTCAGAACATTTAAAGCAATTTATGAAACTGGGACTTTATCTGCTGCTGCGCAACAATTATTTATTTCACAACCTGGTTTTAGCTTACATCTCAATTCGTTAGAAGCCTATACGGGCTACAAATTATTTGATTGATCGGCGCGAAAAATGGTTCCGACTGAAAAAGGAAAAATTTTGTATAATTTTATTTTAGAACCGATTCAAAAATTAGCTGCTGCGGAGCAACATTTTTGGAAAGAAAATTTTAAAGAACATCCAGATTTCAAACCAAATTATATTGTCCCAAATATCAGTTCTATTATTCGTTGTTTGAGCGATGGAAATGGCTTTTCTATTGTTCCCGACTTTTTATGTCAAGAAGCACTAAATTCTGGTAAAATAAAATTGGTTTGGCAAGGTGAAAAACCGTTGGAAAATACACTCTATTTTGGTTCACGAAAAAATACGATTTACGAAAAAGAAATTGAGCAATTGCAACAGATTTTTGTAGATAAATGGTGTAAAGATTTGGGTTAAATACTTCCCAAATCTTTGAAAAACGCAACCAATTGATGATTACTTGTAATTTGTAGCGACTCTTTTAATGAGCCCAATCTCTTTTCTACACTACTTAGACTTGCAGGTTTGATATTATTTTGTTTTAAGTGATTTGAAATATCTTTTAGTAAAATTCCATTCGAAAGCAAAGAAACTAACGTAACATCATACGAAGTTATTTCATACGTATTTTTTTGTTTGATACTACGTTTCATGTCCAATTCCAAATGCATTCCGCCCGCAAAAACAGTTTGTATCGCTTTTTTCAACTCTTTCGAATCTTCTCTTCCTTTCGCCACAAACCCATCTATATGGTATTCCTTGAAAAGATTATCCACCATATCCGCTTTCTTTTCTACCGAAAAAACAATCACTTTCAAATTTGGCTGAATTGCTTTTACAGCTTCAATTAAATCTCGTCCACTTTTCAAGTTTTGCTCGCGATGATCTTCTTCAAAAGACAAATCAGAAATCAATAAATCATAAGGTTGATTGTCGTGCAATGCTTTTTTCACTTTCAAGAATGCATCATCACAATAAAAAGCATAATCAGGATTTTCTACATGTAAATCTTTTAAAACTTTCTGAATCGAAATATTAAAACTCTCAAAATCTTCTGCAATTAATACTTTTTTAAACATACTTTTTATTTAGGTTATTGAATTGGAAATATGATCTTAATTTTTAGACCATTCACATTTTCAGTTTCAAAAATAACATCTCCGTTTAGATTAGAAATACGTGAAACCGTATTTTGCAAACCATTTTTAGGTTTTAAGTCCGAAATCCCAATTCCATTATCTGAATAATTGATAATAATTTGTTGGTTTTCTTCTTTAAAATTTAGTATAACTCGTGAAGCTTCGCTATGTTTTTTCATGTTCGTCAACAATTCTTGCATCACTAAGAAAACCTCTGTTTTAGCATAATCTTTTACGTTTCTCCAAAGTTCTTTTTCATTTCCAATCAAATATATTTTGACTTGTTCCGAATCATAAGAACTTATCAATTGTGCTAATTTTTCTGCAAAATTTTCTTGTTGATTTTCATCAATCCTATCATAGGAAATATCGCGCGAAATTTCATAAACCACCTCCAATTTATCTAAAATTTGATCACGATTAAATTCTGATTTATTCTCAATATCAGACATCACATGATAAATTCCGTTCGCCACTTTATCGTGTACTTTTTTAGAATATTTCAGTTCTGTTTTTTTGACTTCCAAAACCTTTTCTTGTTGCAACAAAACTTTCTCTTGCTCTAATTTTTGCTTTCTTTTTCTGTACAAAAAATATCCAAAAACAAACAAAACGATCAATAAACCGATTAGAATGTAAAGTTTTAAAATATCATTTTTCTTCTTTTCATTCTCTGCTTCAGCATTCAAAAAATCTGCACGATTTTTCTCCGAATCATAACGCACCAACGCAAATTGATTTTTCGCTCTGTTACGTTCTAACTGAATACTATCGTTTAGCTTTTGATAAGCTTCAAAATATTGTTTTGCATTTGTAGGATTGTCTAATAAAATAAGTTGTTGATAAACTTCTAATTTATCGCCCGCACTCTTATTTTCGAAAGCAATTTGTTTTCTTTTATAAGCATAGTCCAAGGCTTTTTTATAATCTAAATTTGAAAAATAATCTGTTAAATGCGCATAACTTGCATTTTGTCCCCACAAATCATTTTCCTTTAATCTAATATTTAACGCTTTATTTAATTCATTTATAACATTGGACTTATTGTCTTTTAACCATTTGGTATATGCTAAATTATCAGTAATTCGCGCATATTCTTTTGGATTTTCAATTGTATTCTTATCTTTTAGTAATTCTTGGTAAATCTTTATCGCTTCATCATACTGCTTATCGTAACGATAACTATTTGCAATGTTATTTTGATTGATAATATAAACATCTTTTTCTTTAGAAAAATCAATTGCTTTTTGATAATAATCTATAGCATCATTAAAATTTCCTAAATCATGAGAAGTTTGCCCTAAAATATTATATGCACTAGAAAGTGTTTCTTTTTCTTCACTTATTTTAGGGTTTAATAATTTTACCGAAGAAATAATTAATTCTTGGCTTCCAAACCAATCTCCTTGATCTTTAGAAATAAAAGCCATATTTATCAAACATTTTGATGCTTGATGTTTGTTATTCAGTTTTATAAATTCTGAATATGCTTTATTAAAATAAACATAAGCACTATCATTCTCTTGTTTTTCATAAAACTTCCATGCTTTATCATAAGCTTTATTATCTAAATTATCCTGCTCAATCTCTTTGTTTTTAGACTGTTGACATGAAATAATAAAAAGTATAAAATAAAAAAATAAAATTTTTCTCAAATCTCCATATTTACAACCTAAAGCTAAACAAAAAACGGATAGATTACTCTATCCGTTGATGATTTATTTTTTCACAGGAACATCCCCTTTTTCTCCATTTGTATCACCGTCTATACTATCTGATGAAGTTTGTACAACTGGATGTTGATCTTGTGAAATTGTGTTTGCATTTTGATTTGGTAAAAAGAATCCCAATAAAGCGAATAATAATTCTAACATAGCTTAAATTTTTAATTTTTTGATATAGGTGCTCTTCCTCACAAAACAGATTGCGAGTAGTGTACACGAGAAAAAAGAAGCGCTTCTTTAGTAGGAAGTTTTTTGTAGTCTTGAGAACAATTCAGGAAAAATGCTTCCCTTCAAATCACCTCAACTATTTTCGAGACTACGTTTTCAGAAATCAAGTTTTTTGTTTTTGTTTTGATTTCTATTGCAAAGTAAATACAGAACACAAAGTCGCTGTTAAACAAACAATAGACAAGTTTTGGACAATTATTGGACAGCTTGTTTTACGGTAAACCGTAATTTATTTTGTCCAAAATTTGTCTACTTTGTAAAAGAATTAAAAATGAAATGTCTACGAAAAAATATCTATTCGAAAAAGTTTTTGAGAAAGCAAAAAATGAATTTGGGAGTTGAAGTAAAAATGGAATGTCTGTGCATTTAGAAAAAGTAATTTCAGATGATTATAATTATCCTATAACAAGCAAATCTTTTTTCAAGATATTTTGATGATTTCGTGAAAGAAAATAATTTAAAGAAGGAAATAAGTCCTGATTTATTAAACATTCTTGCTCATTATATCGGTTATGAAAGTTTTGGAGATTTTAATCAAAAAAATCAGCAGACAAAAAAATGAAGAAAAAGAAGTTAATGTAGAAGAAATCGCATCCGTAGAACCAATAATAGATAATAATATTTCTGAAGAAGAATCAATAATTAATCTTCCATCAAAAAAGAATAATTTCTTTCAGAAAATAAAACTTCAACGAAATAAAGTAATTGCTGGAAGTGGTATTGCTATGATTTTGGCTAGCGGAGGATTATTTCTTAATTCAATGAATCAAAATTCGTCTTGTATGGTTTGGAAAGAAAATCATTATGAAGAAATAGAATGCGAAAAAACTTCGCCACAAATGAATGCTGTTCCATATAACGAAGCTGTTTTTCAATTGAAGAAAATCACAAAACCTGATACTTTAAATTTTAAAAATGCACTTGATAAAGTTTGGTATACAAAGTAAAATGGTGAAGTAGAATTTTTTACCAATTATGGTTTACATTCCGAAAATGGTAAAACATTGAAACCTGTCACAAAATATATTTTAACTAAATATGTCTTAAATAATGAACAATAAAAAACACTCAACATGCGAGATGAAGAGTGTTTTGATTGTTAGAAATGATATATAAAATTTAGAAAATTTTAAAAAGAATTCGAATACTAAATGTGATCACTAAAAAAGCTACAGCCAAAATAGCAACTTTCTGAGGTATTTTGCCTGCTAATTTCGTAGCAATTGGCGCTGCTAAAGCTCCTCCAATTATTAAACCTGCAATGATAAAACCATGACTTACGCCCAAAGCTGCAAAAAAAGTCAACGATGCAGAAAGTGTCACAAAAAACTCGGCTAAACTAACTGTTCCTACTACTAAGTTTGATTTTTTTCCTTTTGCTAATAAAGTTGATGTCACGACAGGTCCCCAACCTCCACCACCAAAAGCATCTAAAAAACCTCCAGCAAATCCTAAAAATCCAACCCGTTTTACTTTTTTGCGTTCGATTTTTTTTCTGAATGCTAAAATAATTAATCGAATTCCGATGATCAACGTATACGAAGCTAAAATTCCGTAAGTAATTGTTTCATATTTGTTTCCCAAATAAACCAATAATAATGATCCCGAAACTGCTCCAATAACACCTGGAATAGCCAATGCCAATAATAATTTTTTGTTTACATTTCCAAATCTATAATGCGAAAAACCACTAATTCCGCTCGAAAACATTTCGGCAGTATGAATACTACCACTTATCGAGGGCAGATTGACACCAAACAACATCATGCTTGTGGAACACGTTACACCATATCCCAAGCCAACTGCTCCGTCTACCATTTGAGCGAAAAAGCCAACAGCCAACATAATGTAAAAAACATTTGGAATGTGAATCACAAAATCTTTCGCTTCCGAAAAACTGACGATTGATGACAAAGCATATCCTAAGAATAATGCGAAGAATACCAAGGTAATTTCGGTTACTAAACGTTTGTATTTTTTTGTCGATTTTTTCCCTTCGAATGAAGACGTTAAATGATTCAAATCAGTTAGTTTTTGATTAAAATCTCCTTTGTGATTGTTTCTGATTTTATTTAAACTTTCAATGTTTTCATCAATTGAATCTGGAATAACATCAGAAAAATACTCTCTCAAACGTTTTGCCATTATAGGAGATTGTCCATTTGTAGAAATCGCAATTTTAAGATGACCTTTATTCACAATCGAACCTAAATAAAAATCGCACAAATCTGGCTGATCAGCTGCATTAACCAAAATTCCTTTTTCATTTGCTTTTTGCTTCACTTCTTGCGAAGTTTCTTTGTTATCGGTTGCAACAATCACTAAATCTACATCCTCCAAATCACTCGATTCGAACGCATGAGTTTCGTGTTTAATTGTTGAATGTTGAGCAAAAATATCTTTCAATTCTTGTTTAAAATCCTTTGCTACAACTTTCAAATTGATCGAAGGATTTTGTTTGATTAGCGTCGTAACCTTTTCTAATCCTACATTTCCTCCGCCAACAATCAGGAAGCGCAAATGTTCTGTTTTTAAAAATATCGGGAATAAATTATTTTTCATTGTTCTTAAAGGGATTTAACTAATTAACCGAAAAATATTTTCGATAGGTAAAATCTCCGAATGTTTCATTGTCTATTTTTTCATTTGTATAACTTTCGAAAACTTGATCTAGCTCATTCAAAATCTCAGTCTCATTGACTTTTTCTTTATAAATTTTATTCAAACGAACACCATATCGATCTCCACCCAACCTCAAATTATAATGTCCAGCAGAAGTCCCTACAAAACCAATTTCCGAAACATACGAACGACCGCAACCATTTGGACAGCCCGTCATACAAATAGAAATATCATCATTTTGAAGTTGATGTTTTTCTAGCAAAGGCTCTATTTTATTCACCAATTCTGGCAAATAACGTTGCGCTTCTGCTAAAGCCAATGGACAAGTTTGTAAAGCCACGCATGCCATCGAATTTTTTCTAAGTTCACTAATATCTTTGTGAATAGAATACTTTTCTAAAAGCTGTTCAACTATAGCTTTATTTTCAATTGAAATCTCACCTAACAATAAATTTTGATTCGCTATAAAAATAAAATTATTGATATTTAATAAAGCCAATTCATGTAAAAATGCTTTCTGATTAGACTGTACAACTCCATTCTCCACAAATAAAGTGTAATACCACATTCTGTTATTCACTTGTCGCCAATCATAAATATCAGAACGCTCCGTAAATTGATAAGGCTGAGAAGGCTCTAATTTAAAACTAACACGTTTTTCTAATTCAGACTTGAAACCATCAACCGTTAATTTATCAACTGTATACTTTAGTCTCGCTAATTTTCGATCGCCACGATTCCCAAAATCACGCTGAATTGTCAATACTTCATAAGCAACTTTCAACACTTTTTCTTCAGAATCAACAAAACCAATTTCGGTTGATAAACGCGAATATGTATTTGGATTTCCGTGAGTTGTTGACAAACCTCCACCAACAGCGATATTGAAACCTTTCAATTCATTATTTTCGATAATCGCAATCAGTCCCAAATCATTTGCAAAAACATCTACATCATTAGTTGGCGGAATAGCAATTGCAATTTTAAATTTTCGAGGTAAATAGCGGTCTTCATACAAATCATCTTTCTCTGTTTCGCGTTCGTAAATCTTTTCATTATCCACAAAAATCTCATAATAAGCTTGTGTTTTAGGCAACAAATGTTTTGATAATTTATCTGCATATGCATGAATTTGAGCATGAATTGGCGAAAGCAACGGATGAGAACTCGCAATTACATTTCGGTTTACATCGCCACAAGCTGCGATAGAATCTAACGTTGCTTGGTCAAACGATTGTAAAGTTGGACGCAATTGATGTTTCAAAATTCCGTGCAATTGAATGGTTTGACGCGTTGTAATTTTTAAAACGCCTGTTCCATATTGTTCAGAAGTTTCGTGAATTGCCAACCATTTATCAGCGTCAATAATTCCACCCGGAATACGCAAACGAATCATAAACGAATACAATTTGTCTAACTTTTTTTCTGCGCGTTCTTCTCGTCTATCGCGATCATCTTGCACATACATTCCGTGAAATTTCACCAAAGCTTCGTCATCTGCACGTACATTTCCAGTGTGATTATCTAGCTCTATACTTTCTTTTAACGTACCGCGAAGTCCGTCACTTTTTATTTTAATTCCTTCTATAGGAGATTGTTTTTCTATACTCATTTTATTAGTTATTGGTTGATTAGTAAACATCTTTTTGGTAGCGACCTTCTTCTTCCAATTGTTCCAGAAAATTTTTCGCTGAAACCTCATCTTGATTTGATTCTTTTGCTATTAATTCGATCAAAGCACTTTCTACATCTGTACTCATTCCGTCTTTTTGACCGCAGACATACAAATACGCACTTTCGTTTAACCTATTTTAAAGTTCTTTTCCTCGTTCTTTCACTCGATCTTGCACATAAATTTTATGTTTTTGATCTCTCAAAAAAGCTGTATCTAATTTGCTTAAAACTCCTGTTGAAAGCCATTCCTGAATTTCAGTTTGATAATAGAAATCCGAAACAAAATGTTGTTCACCAAAAAACAACCAGTTTTTACCTTCTGCGCCAATTGCATCACGATGTGTCAAAAAACTACGAAAAGGTGCAATTCCTGTTCCCGGACCAATCATAATTACCGATTGATTTTCATCTGGAAGTTTGAAATTTTTATTTTTATGAATGTAAAATTCTATGGATTTATCATGCTCAAAATCTGCTAAAAACTGAGAACATAATCCAGTTTTTTGTTGATCAGAAACTGAAAAAGTATTCAGACTAACCGTTAAATGAATTTCATTATCATATGCTTCATTCGATGATGAAATCGAATATAAACGTGGTGCAATTGGATGCAAAAGATTTAAAATATCATCAAATTTCATTGTAGATTCTGACGAATAATATTTTGATAATAAATCAATTAAATCAATCTTAGTTTCAAGAATTTCTACATTTAAAATTGTTGCAAATTGATCGATTGATTTTTTAGAAAGTGCTCTAATATTTTTTTCTTCAAGTTCTTTTGCGCGATTTTCTTCATTGAAAAATTTTGCAATCGTTAAAATTTCGGTTTGATTATTTTTTGGATAAACACCCAAAGCATCACCTGGTTCGTAATCTACTTGCTCATCAACTGCTATTTCGATATGATACGTTTCATTGTTTGAATCTCTATCATTCAAAACGATTTCATCTTTTATAATTCCTTCGTACGATTTTTTCTGCGTTGAAGAATTTTGCAATTTTTGAGATTGTACAACCGTTGAATTTCCTTCTGATTGAATAGTTTTTAAAATATCCGCAAACCAATTTTCGGCAATTTCTTGATAATCTAAATCTACTTTTACCAAATCGAAAACGCGTTGTGCGCCTAGTTTTCCAAATAATTCATCAATTTCTTCTCCTGATTTACAGAAAAACGGATAAGAAGTATCGCCCAAACCAAAAACAGCAAACTTAGTTTGATTTAATTTTAGATCAGAGTTACTCAAATTATCATAGAATTTTTGCGCATTTTGAGGTAAATCTCCATCTCCTTGCGTACTAAAAATTTGAATTAAGAATTCTTCCTTTTCAATTTTTTCGAGTGGATATTGAAACGCTTCAATCGCTTTGGCTTGAATTTTATTCATCTTAAAAATTCCAAGCAATTGATTAGCTAATTTCTTCGCATTTCCTGTTTCAGTTCCATAGATTATTGTAGGTTTGATTGAGGTTAAAACTTTTTGTTCTTGAGGTACTTCTTGTGTTTGATTTGCAACTAATCCAGCCAAATAACCATTTGTCCAAATAATTTCGTCACGTGATAATTCTTTGACTAAACTTTTTACTAAGTTCAATTTTTCGTTAGCTAGCATAAGAAATTGTTGTTTTATGGTTATCAAAATATGAGTTGGAAGTTGGTTGTTCATCTAACCAAGCGAATGATTGATGCAAATTAACAACATGACCAACGATAATTAAAGTTGGTACAAAATCAAAGGTTGGTAAATGTTTTTCTACAATATTTTCAAAAATAAAAAACTTGCGTTTTCTGATCTGGAGTTGTCGCTTGTTGAATAACTGCTAAACCTTTTTCGGTATCAATTCCATTCAAAATCAACTGATCAGCTAAAGTTTGCAAACGCTGTACACTCATATAAAAAACCAATGTATCAGACGTTTTTGCCCAATCTTTCCATTGTTTGTGTTCAATAGATTTCAAATCGCACAACGTCAACATGCGAACTCCTTTCGAATGATTTCGCGCTGTCAATGGAATTCTCGTGTAAGCTGCAGCACCAAAAGCAGCCGAAATACCTGGAATTATTTCGTACGGAACATGATTTTTTTTCAAGGTTTCTAATTCGTCCAAAATATTAGAGAAAAGTGAAGCATCACCTCCTTTCAATCGAACCACTAATTTTCCTTGCATTACAAACTCAATCATCATATCGTTAATATCTTTTTGAGGCGTATGAATGCCTTTCGAACATTGTTTTCCGACATAAATAACCAACGCATCTTTTGACGCATATTCGTCTATTAACACTGGAGAAACCAAGCGATCTGTCAAAATAACATCTGCTTTTTTTGATATAATTTAATGTTTTGAGCGTCACCAATTCTGGATCTCCATGACCAGCGCCAGCCAAAATTACTTTTCCTATTGTTGTTTGCATGTTTGTAATAAATAAGTTGATTGATAAGATTTAATTGATGTTTTAATCAATAAACATCAAAGCAGCGACTGTATTTTTCGTTGTTTCGTCAATCAAAATGGCATTTCCTGTATGAATATTTTCTTTGAAAGAATCAAAAAATAAAGGTTGATTTGTTTTTAAAACAACTTGTCCAATATCATTTAACTTGATTTCTTCAGATGGAATAAATTCCCAATTATTAATATCCCATTGTTGATCGATTGTTTTGATTTTTGCACGAACCGAATGAAAACGATGTTGCAACACATACGTTTTTCCTTGTTGTAATGCATTATTGTCTAACCAACAAATCCACGCTTTTAGCACATTTGTAGTTTGCGGTTCTTCGGAAGTTTTTACAATTGTGTCTCCTCTACTGATATCTATATTATTTTCGAGATGAATCACAACATTTTCTCCTGCTTCAGCATGTTGTACTTCTTCCAAATGACGTTCTATTTTAACAATTTTTGATTCGATATTTGATGGATAAACTTTAATAGAATCCCCAACTTTGTAGGCTCCACTCAAAATTTGCCCCGCATAACCTCTATAATCGTGATGCTCTTCATCTTTTGGACGAATTACCCATTGAACCTGAAAACGAGCTGCTAAATTTTTATCTGTTTCAATCGAAATTGTTTCCAATTGATGCAATAATGTTTCTCCATTGTACCAAGGCGTTTTTGCAGATTTTTCGACAATATTATCGCCAACCAAAGCAGAAACTGGAATAAAAGTTACTTCATCATAATTCAATTGATCTTGAATTTGTTGAAAATTATTTTTTATCTTTTCGAAAATATCTTGTGAATAATCAACCAAATCAATTTTATTAATGGCGATAATTGCTTTTTTAATTCCCATTAACGATCCAATACTTGCATGACGTTTTGTTTGAGAAGTGATTCCTTTACGTGCATCAACCAAAATAATAATCAACTCTGAATTTGAAGCTCCTGTAATCATATTTCGCGTGTATTGCTCATGTCCAGGCGCATCTGCAATAATAAATTTTCGTTTTGCAGTCGAAAAATATTTGTACGCTACGTCTATTGTAATTCCTTGTTCGCGCTCGGCACGTAAACCATCTGTAATCAAAGACAAATCAATTTCGTCGTCTTCATTTGATTTACGTTTTTCTAAAACACCCAATTGATCGGTGTGAATACTATTCGAATCGTAAAGTAAACGCCCTATTAAAGTACTTTTACCATCGTCTACGTTTCCTGCTGTTATAAATTTTAATGCATTCATTTTACTTAATTCCTATAGATATTATAGAGTTTTGTTTAAAAAAATTTTGACTTAGAAATAACCTTGTTTTTTACGTTCTTCCATCGCCGATTCTGACAATTGATCATCCAAACGAGTTTGTCCTCTTTCGCTAATTCTTGTATTGATAATATCAATAATAATATCTTCAATCGTAGAAGAATCTGAAGGTACAGCCGCTGTACACGTCATATCACCAACCGTTCTGTATCGTACTTTTTCTACCACAACTTCATCGTCTGCATTTGGCTGAATAAAATCTGAAGTCGCTATTAATTTATCATTGTAAACAATACATTCACGCTCGTGAGCAAAGTATAAATTTGGCAATTCGATGTTATTTTGTTTGATATAATTCCAAACATCTAATTCTGTCCAATTGCTAATCGGAAAAACACGAACATTATGTCCTTTTTCAATTCTTCCGTTCAAAATATTCCACAATTCAGGACGTTGAAGTTTCGGGTCCCATTGGCCAAAATCATCACGAACTGAGAAAATACGCTCTTTTGCACGTGCTTTTTCTTCATCGCGACGAGCTCCTCCAATACATGCATCAAATTCATTTTCTTCAATCACATCTAATAACGCATACGTTTGTAAGGCATTACGAGAAGGAAAACGGCCAGAAGTTTCTTTCAGATTATATTTTTTTATAGCATTTTCTACAGAGGCTACAATCAATTTTTCACCGATTTTATCAACCAAATAATCTCTAAATTTTATCGCTTCAGGAAAATTGTGTCCTGTATCTACGTGTACTAAAGGAAAAGGAAATTTCCCTGGACGAAAGGCTTTCAAAGCTAAATGAATCAAAACAATCGAATCTTTTCCTCCTGAAAATAACAATGCTGGACGCTCAAATTGAGCAGCTGTTTCTCTCAGAATGTAGATTGCTTCGTCTTCTAATTGATTTAAATAATTTTTTTCTTGACTTGACATTCTTTCTAACTTTCTAACTTATTTTTTGACAATAAAAAACTCCTCAAAATTTTAGAGGAGTTCATGAACTATTATTTTCGTAATTAATACATCACAACATATTCCACCTCTTGTAAAGAGCGACACATATACATTGACATATTAAATACTATTTTTTTCATTTTTCATGTTACATTTCTGAGTTCAAAATTATATTATTTTTCTAAATAAATATAATTAATAGAATAGTTTAAATAACAAACCTATTTTTCAAACAATTTAAAGAAAATTATCCTAAATAAGTTTATTCAATATAATAATAATCTATAAAACCGATAGATTTTATGTTGTAAAAGTAAAAATTTTATTTAAAATACAAAGATTGATTCCAAAAAAAGATAAAAAATTGAATATTTCGGGGACTTGCTTACCTTTGCAAAATGTCAAGAAAAGCGAAACAAAAAATCATATTAAATAATATAGAAGTTTTACGTGCTGGTGCAAAAGGTGTATCGGTTGGTAAAACAGAGGAAGGAAAAACGGTTCTGATAAAAGGCGCAATTCCAGGAGACGTTGTAGATGTACACGTTTTGAAGAAAAAAAGCAGCTATTTAGAAGGACAAGCAATCGAAATTCACACAAAATCTCCTTATCGCGTTCAGCCAGAATGTGAGCATTTTGGTGTTTGCGGTGGTTGTAAATGGCAAGATATGAGCTATGATGCGCAATTAAAATTTAAGCATGACGAAGTGGTTAACAATTTGGTTCGTATCGGAGGTTTCAAAGATTTAGATGCTGAAATTGTTCCAATTTTAGGTTCTAAAGAACAATATTTTTACCGTAATAAATTAGAGTTTACTTTTTCTAATGCACGTTGGTTAACGTTAGAAGAAATTCAGTCTGGGAAAGAATTTGACGACCGTGACGTAGTTGGATTCCATATTCCTGGTGCTTGGTCTAAAGTTTTGGATGTTACAAAATGTCACTTGCAACGTGATCCTTCTAATGCGATTCGTGTCGAAGCAAAACGTTTTGCATTAGAGCATCATTTAGATTTCTTCGATTTAAAAAATCAAGAAGGTTTATTAAGAACATTAATGATTCGTACTTCTCAGAATGGACAAGTAATGGTTTTGGTTCAATTCTTCCGAGAAGAGAAAGAAAATCGTGAAGCTTTCTTACAAAACTTGAAAGATAAATTCCCTGAAATCACATCTTTATTGTATGCAATCAATCCAAAACAAAACGATTCTGTTTATGATTTAGATATCGAAGTTTTTGCTGGAGATGATCATATTATGGAAAAGATGGAAGATTTGAACTTCAAAATTGGTCCAAAATCTTTCTATCAAACAAATCCAGAACAAGCTTACGAATTATATAAATTAACACGTGATTTTGCAGGTTTAACTGGAGATGAATTAGTATACGATTTATATACTGGAACTGGAACAATTGCGCAATTCGTTTCGAAAAAAGCGAAAAAAGTAGTTGGTGTAGAATCTGTTCAAGAAGCAATTGATGCAGCAAAAGCGGCAGCAAAATTTAATGGAATTGATAATTGTGATTTCTATTGTGGTGATATGAAAGATGTATTGAATCAAGATTTCATTAACGAACACGGAATTCCAGATGTAATTATTACTGATCCTCCACGTGATGGAATGCATAAAAAAGTGGTTGAAAATATTTTGTTTATGAATCCTAAACGTGTTGTTTATGTTTCGTGTAACTCTGCTACACAAGCGCGCGATTTAGAATTGATGAAAGATCAATATAAAATTGTTAAAGTTCAACCAGTTGATATGTTTCCACAAACACATCATGTAGAAAATATTGTACTTTTAGAGCGAATTTAAAATTCAATCAAAAAAAAAATGAAAAATATTCAACGTTTTCTAGCCTACTCAATTTTTGCTTCTATAATTTCTTTAGCATTTTATAGTTGTGAAGATGATGATATTTGTACCGACGAAGGTGATGTTCCACGCATGGTTGCTGATATGTATTATGATGGAACTAATGTTCCTTTGGAAGATTCTATTTATTATTGGGCGTATGTTTATAATGATTCGATTACGAAAGGAATTAGAGAAGCTACAGGAACGAGTAAAGATACTGTCTTAATCGAAAAAAATTCTGCTTTAGGGAAAACAAGTTTCGGAATTACTTTGCGTCAAAATAGTAAAAAAGAGATTTACTATACTATAGCGCAAGGTCCAGATATAGATGTAAAAGATTCTATAACGGGTAAAGTCATCAGAACAATTCCTGCAAAACGTGATCGATTGATTTTAAAATACGATACGCTTGGAAATGGCTATACTTCTAAAGCTTGTGGTTTTGGATTAACTTTTAAAGGAGTTGATGTAAAATTGGTAACAAAAACTGGAAATGGAGCTGGAAATTGGATAAAGAAAATAGAAACTGTAAATACTGAAATTAAAGATGGTTCGACAACTATTATTAAGCTTTTTGCTGACGAGCGCAATTAATTTTGCATTTGGTCAAGAAAATAAAACTGATTCAACAAAAGTTTCGGTTACAGATTCTATTCCCCAAAAAAAATACCACGATATTTTTATCGGTGTAGATATTTTCAATCCAATTGTTTCTGCTTTCAACGATAAAAAAGGAGTTAGCGCTTATGCTTCTTATCAAATCAATAATAAGTGGCATGCCGCTGTAGAAGCTGGTTTCGAGAAAAATAATTTCAATGAAATCAATTGGAATGTTGATGTTGACGGCGTTTTTGCAAAACTTGGTGCAAACTGGTTTATAACGCAAGATATAGAAAATCAATCGAACGGAATTTACATTGGTGGACGAATTGCGTATTCTAAATATTCGCAAACCATCAATAGTTATCCGATTAGAGATTTACAATCGAATGAGATTACAGGAACAGGAAGTTTGCCAAAAGCGAATGTAAGCAGTTATTGGATAGAAGCTGTGGTTGGTGGACGTGTAGAGATTTTCAAGAATTTTTATGGTGAGTTAGCCTTGCATCCTGCAGCTTATATTGGAGGTAAAAAAGATCAAGGAATTGATCCTTTGGTTATTCCTGGTTACGGAAAATACAGTGGTCCTTTCAATATGCCAGTTTTTTGGGGAATTGCTTATAAGATAAACTAAGACTAAAAACTTGTTATGAATCAAATTAGATTAACAAAAGATAATATTTCTCTTTTTCCGAAATATAATAAATTACTTCAAAATGGAAAAATAAAATTCGATTCTTTAGGTCGATTAAGATATTTACATGGAGCACCAATAGGAGATTTGATTCAAATCAAAATAGATAAAAATGGAAAAACAATTTATAAAGAAATAAGTGATGAATGGTTTGATCCAGAAAGTGAAAAAGCTAAAAAATTTGTTTGGTTATAGATTTATATACAAACTAAAAAAGGAACTCTAATTGAGTTCCTTTTTTCTTGATGCGAAGCTGAAATAAATTCAGCTTGACATTTTTTCTCTACATTATCATTAATAATCCTTAAATTAGTTTATCTAACTAAGTCATCCTGAATTCGTTTCAGGAACATATCATATAAGGAATTCTGAAAATATATTATGTTTATATACTTACAAACAAATATCGAACTGTTTTTTATATTGGAGTTACCAACAATTTAATTAAAAGAATAGAAGCTCATAAAGAAGGAATTGGTTCAGCTTTCACTCAAAAATACAATGTAAAATCATTAATTTATTTTGAAGATTTTACTTCAATTAGTCAAGATATGTTAAGAGAAAAGCAATTGAAAAATTGGAAACGGGAATGGAAAATTAATTTAATTAAATCTAAAAATCCAAATTTAGAAGATATTAGTATTCTATAATAAACAAAAAAGGAACTCTAAATTGAGTTCCTTTTTATATGTTCTAAAAAGATTTATAGATTAATCCAAAACCTTTGCTCCTTTTACTTTTTGATTCGTTAAAGCAATATCCAAAACTTCTTTCATTTCTTTTACAAAATGAAAAGTCATTCCTTTTACGTATTCTGCTTTAATTTCTTCAATATCTTTTCGGTTATCTTCGCACAAAATAATTTCTTTGATATTTGCACGTTTTGCCGCTAAAATTTTCTCTTTAATTCCGCCAACTGGCAACACTTTTCCACGAAGCGTGATCTCACCTGTCATTGCTAATTTTGCTTTTACTTTTCGTTGTGTAAAAGACGAAACCAAAGACGTCAACATTGTAATTCCGGCAGATGGTCCATCTTTTGGCGTTGCTCCTTCTGGAACGTGAATATGAACTTTATAATTCTCGAAAACTTCTGGTTTAATTCCCAATTCATCCGCATGCGATTTGATGTATTCTAATGCAATTGTTGCAGATTCCTTCATCACAGTTCCTAAATTTCCTGTAATAGAAAGTCCACCATTTTTCGCTTTCGATAAAATAGATTCGATAAATAAAATATCTCCACCAACACTTGTCCAAGCTAAACCTACTACAACTCCAGGAACCTCATTATTCTCATATTGATCTGGTGTAATAGAAGGTCCTAAAATTTTAGAAATATCTTCGATTGAATATTTAGTATTAAATTCTTCTTCCAACGCAATATGTTTTGCAGCTGAACGAACTAATTTCGCAACTTTCTGATTCAATTTACGAACACCAGATTCACGCGTATAACCTGTTATTAAATATTCGATTTCTTTTTTTCCTAACACAACATCTTTCTCTTTCAAGCCATGTTCTGTTAGTTGTTTTGGTAAAAGGTGACGTTTTACGATTTCAGATTTTTCCTCGATTGTATAACCTGCAATATTAATCATCTCCATACGATCGCGTAACGGACTTGGAATATCTCCAATATTATTAGCTGTCGCAATGAAAAATACTTTCGATAAATCGTAGCCAATTTCTAAGAAATTATCATAAAAAGTTGAATTTTGCTCTGGATCTAAAACCTCTAACATTGCTGATGAAGGATCTCCATGCGCACTAGCCGACATTTTATCAATCTCATCTAAAACAAAAACCGGATTCGACGATTCAGATTTTTTGATTGACTGTAAAATTCTTCCTGGCATCGCTCCAATATAGGTTTTACGATGACCACGAATCTCAGATTCATCGTGTAAACCACCCAACGACATACGTACATATTTGCGCCCAATCGCTTCTGAAATAGATTTCCCCAACGATGTTTTACCAACACCCGGAGGTCCATACAAACAAAGAATTGGCGAACGCATATCTCCTTTCAATTTCAACACAGCAAGATGCTCCAAAATGCGTTCTTTCACATCTTCTAAACCATAATGATCATGATCTAAAATTTTCTTTGCATTCTTGATATCAAAGTTATCTTTTGTCAAGGTATTCCAAGGTAAATCCAACATAAATTCAAGGTAATTACGCTGAATATTATGTTCTGGCATTTGCGGATTTAGACGAGAAAGACGGTTGATTTCTTTATCAAAATGATTTGCTACATCTTCGCTCCAACTTTTCGTTAAAGCACGTTTGCGCATTTCATTAATTTCTTCTTCTGTCGAATTCCCTCCTAATTCTTCTTGAATCGATTTGATTTGTTGATTTAAGAAATATTCTTTTTGTTGTTGATCTAATTCTTTGCGAACTTTATTCTGAATCGTATTCTTTAATTCCAATTTCTGAAGCTCAACATTCATAAAACGCATCACTTCCATTGCGCGAAGTTTCATATCAGAAATTTCTAATAACAACTGTTTTTCATCTAAACTTAACGTCAAATTAGACGCTACAAAGTTGATTAGAAATGTATTACTTTCGATACTTTTTATAGCTCCTGCAGCTTCCGAAGGCAACATTGGATTTTCTTCTACAATCTGAAAAGCTAAATCACGAATTGATTCAATAATAATTGGATATTCTTTGTTGCGTGATGTCGGAACTTTTTCTGTCAAAATTTCTACTTCAGCCTTGAAATAAGGATCATTTGATACAAATTCTTTAACTTTGAAGCGTTTCATCCCTTGTAAAATCACCGTAATGTTTCCATCTGGCAATTTTATCATTCGCATGATTTTCGCAACTGTACCAACTGTATACAAATCGTCTTGTGTAGGATCTTCCACAGCAATTTCTTTCTGCGAAAGCACTCCAATAATGCGATCTTCTTTGTAAGCTTGTGTTAAAAGTTGTATAGATTTATCTCTACCCGCGGTAATTGGCGCAACCACACCCGGAAATAAGACAGTGTTTCTTAACGATAAAATAGGCAATACCGAAGAAATATCTTGCTTATTTAGCTTACTTTCTTCGTCTTTACTCATCAAAGGAATTAATTCGATTTCTTCTTCCATTACTTGTGCTAATGACAAATTGTCTATGTTCATAATTTTTTTATACGTTCAAAGTGTCAGTAAAACTATTTTTAACTGACGAAAGCCTTTCATAATAACAACATTATTAAGATTTGAATCTTGTCTAAAGCATTTAGAAAAGCGAGTATAAATAAGTCAAACGTTATGCCAATAAAATATATTGTCAGTTTTTCAATAAAGGTTTTGAATGAGGATGAATAATTATTTTCACAAAGATAAATTTTATTCATAGTTTTAATATCAATTACACAAATAAAATCAATGATAAAATATTACATATTCTTCATACTATTTATTTTAGGTTATATTACCATTTTTTCTCAATGGTCTGGCTTTTCTCCAATTTCAGAAACCTACTCTTCTAATGGGATATATAAATTAAAATCTATTTCATATGATAATTTTATACCTAATTTGAAAGGTGAATCAATTATATTTTTTAATCGAGAACGTGATAGCTTGAGACAAAATAAGGTATATTATAAACTAAATAGATCATTTGATTTAAATGAAAATTTTCCTTTCTTCCTTGCAATAAGTAATGATGGGAGAAAAATAATCTATTTTACAAATTATATAAACAGCAAAGATTTAGAGGAAAGAAATGTGACTTATTATATTGATGGAAAAATAGCTAAAACTTATTCCTCTGAAGAGTTTACCAATTGTGATAAAAACAAAGAGAAATGCAGACTATTTTATGAAGCCGAAAATAGAAATTTGTTCGAAAACTATACTTCTACCTACAAAGAGTACAACAAATCTTTATCAGAGAAAGATATTTTTTTAACTAAAAATTTCATCTTCAATAAAAATGATATTATTTACCTTATAGATAACAGAAAAAAGGTAACACTTTTTGATTTAGACAAAGGTGAAATAATCAAGTCTAATATTGATTTTGATTCTATTTATCCTGCAATAAAAAATATTGAACCTATAAAGAGTAAAATTTCAAATTATGAATATCCATATAAATATATAATAGATGTCAAAAACTCTCTTACTAATGAAAAAATAGCAGAAAGTATTAGTAAACTATCTAACTTAAAATTTATTCCGCTTGAGGATTCAACTTATAATAAATACAAACTTCATCAAATAGAAATAAGCGGCTATTTAAATAGAAATGGAAAATTTGAAATCGAAAATTTAGAAACAGATTCTATTTTTAATAAACAACAAATTGAAAACTATCTTTTAAATTCAACTTTTGAAACTGATTTTATTCCAAAAGAAGTTGACAAAATATATATCACAAATTTCTTTGGTAGCTATAGAAATTATGATGATAGAATTGCTGGATATCCTAACGAAAGTT
>NZ_DINY01000007.1:0-29882 GCF_002426075.1 Empedobacter sp. UBA5528
GAAAATTCAGGGGGATATCCAGACGCAATTTCTGGCTTAATAATAAAACAATATATCTTATGGTTAAAAGGCGATAAGACGTCATGGAAAAAATGGGAGGAAGAAAATCCTATTAAATAAAAAAATCGGGATTTACCCGATTTTAGATTTTGCAATTACTTTGCGATACAATTCTTCATATTGCGGAAGAATATTCGTTTTATCAAATCGTATCGCTTGTTCTTTTGCTTGATAACTAAACTCTGCCAAACGCTTTTCGTCCTCTAAAATATAAATCGCTTTTTCTGCCATCATTTCAATATCTCCTACTGGGCAAACAAAACCAGTGACTCCGTTAATATTTACTTCTGGAATTCCGCCTGCATTGGACGAAATAACCGGAACACTTGCCGCCATAGCTTCAAGTGCTGCCAAACCAAAACTTTCTTGTTCGGAAGGTAAAAGGAATAAATCTGCCGCTTTCAAAACATCATTCAAGTCACTTACCATTCCAAGACTTTTCACTTTATCTTGAATTCCAAATTCTTGAATCATTTGATCCGCCATATCCCATTCAGGACCTTCTCCAGCAATAATCAATTTCGATGGAATTTGTTTCTGGATCAAATTAAACGTTCCAATTACATCTTCAATACGTTTTACCTTTCTCAAGTTTGAAGTGTGCAAAATTACCTTCTCTTTTGGTTGCGCAAAATTATCACGACAACACACACATTTCTCTGGCAAATATTGATCATTATCAATAAAATTTGGCACTACTTCTATTTCATTTGTAATGTCAAATGCTTGTAAAGTATCTTGTTTCAAACTTTCGGAAACTGACGTTACAGCATCCGATTCATTGATCGAAAACTCAACAGCCGTTTTATACACAGGATGTTTCCCTACCAACGTAATATCTGTTCCGTGCAACGTTGTTACAATTGGTAATTTATACCCCTTTCGAGCCAACATTTGTTTCGTAAAATACGCCGCATACGCATGCGGGATCGCATAATGTACATGAACCAAATCTAATTCGTAATGCAAAACTTTATCATACAAAATTGTACTCAACGCCAAATCGTATGGCTGATATTGAAACAATGGATACGTTTCGACATGAATTCGATGAAAGTATATATTTGGTAATTTGATGTTTAATCTCGCAGGAACATTTGTGCTAAAAAAATGTACTTCATGACCTTTTTCCGCTAAATCCATTCCCAGTTCTGTTGCCACAATTCCACTCCCTCCATAGGTTGGATAGCATACAATTCCTATTTTCATTCGCGATTTTTATTTAGACAAATTTAAGGTAAAATTGCTTCATAAATTACTTGTCGAATATTTTCTCTCACTTTTTTAATGGAAAGATAATTTGGTTCGACGGTTTCATTGACACGATTCGAAAGAAAAATATACACTATGTTATATTTAGGATCAGCCCAAACCATAGATCCAGTAAAACCTGTATGACCAAAACTTTCGACAGATGGGCCAACTTTAGAAATATGTTGCATTTTATCAAAACCAGCTCCACGATGATTTCCTTTGAATTGTTGTTTTGTAAATTCCGCAACTATCTCTGGCTTCAAATAAACCTCATCGCCATATTCTCCACCATTCAAATACATTTGCATCAATTTTGCCAAATCAATCGAGTTAGAGAATAAACCAGCATGACCAGCAATTCCGCCCATCATCGCAGCTCCTTGATCGTGTACAAAACCATGTACCAATTGATTTCTATAGGTTTTGTCGTATTCGGTTGGAATAATATCTTCTAAACTAAATTTTTCTTTTGGATTAAAAGTTGTGCGATACATTCCCAATGATTGATAAAATTTTTCTTGTGTCAATTGATTCAAATCTTTCCCAAAATCCTTTTCTAATTTCTTCTTGAAAATATAATAGCCTAAGTCTGAGTATTCGTATGATTTACGGCCTAAAGATGATTTATAAATATCTTCGTAAATCGTATCTTTAATAGAGTTGATAATATAAATGTTATCTGTAACTTTTATCTGATGTTCCTCATCTTGCTTTCTCGAATAGAAATCTAAATATAATCGCGCATTTTTTACATTGACAGTTTCATTGTAAAAACCAATCCATGGCTTAAGACCAGCTTGATGCGCTAATACTTCACGAACTTTTAAGGAAGATTTGTTCGAGTTTTTTGCATCATTATCAATTTCTCCAATTGTTTGCTCAAGGTTTAATTTTCCTTCGTTTACCTCCAGCATCAACAAAGGCAACGTCGCCGTCACCTTTGTTACAGAAGCGACATCATATAAATCTGTTCACTTCACTTTTTTTAAAGAATTTTTATCTTGAGTTCCAAAGCTTTTATCATACACGATTTTCCCGTCTTTTGCGACTAAAATTTGCATTCCAGGCGTGTAATGATTTGCAATTGCTTCTTCGGCAAGTTTATCTATTTCTAAGAGTTTTTTTTTCCTAAATTCACATTTTCAGGTGCAGTAAATCCTAAACGTTTGATGTGTTTTGTTACAATTCCTTGCCCTTCTTTCAAGTTTTGATTGATATCTACCGGAAATGTTCCATCTGCATCAATTGCTCCAAAAATAACTTGCGCAGCAGCTGCTTGCGCATCTTTTGTATTTTGATAATGAACTGTAACCGCATCTAAATTTGATAAATCAAGATCTTTCAAACCATAAGGACTTGTGAATAATGAGAAGATTTTCTTTTTATCTTTTGGTAATGCTTTCAAAATTGCTTTCGAGTTATCTGACAATTTATATGGTTTGTAAACCGTTTCATTCGATAAAAACGCTCCCGAAATAATCACATCATAATCATTCAATAAATTGATCTGATTTGGATTTGAAATCTTCACCAACTCAACATTTGTATATTTTTGTAAATGTCTCAAAAATTGATCATAATCTGTTTGTTCAAGGGGAACAAAAGCTATTTTTTGATTCAATTTTTTAATTGGTAAAAGTTTGTGTTCATTCTTTACAACTGTCGAAGCTTTCTCAAAAATTTTAGTTGTTAACGCTAAATTTTCAGGAGAATTTAAATCTTCTAAAACATTTGCAGAATTTAAAGTTTTTATTTCATTTAAACCTGTAATATATTTTGCCATCAAAATTTTCTTCACACTTTCTTCTAAACGTGCTTCAGAAATCTGACCTTTATTTATTGCATCAATAATTTTTTGTTTCCCAACGTGTACATTTTGCGAAAACAATAAAATATCATTTCCCGCTACAAATGCTCTATAATCTACATCACCAGCAGGAAACATTTTTGCTACACCATCCATATTCAACGCATCTGTAATCACAATTCCTTTGAATTGTAATTCTCCTTTCAAATAATCTGTAATAATATTTTTAGATAAAGTTGAAGGTATTTTTGGATCTGGTTCTAAAGCTGGAACATTTAGATGCGCCACCATAATTGACTGTACACCTTCATCAATCATTTTCTTGAAAGGTGCAATGTGATATTTCTCTAAATCTGCTTTATTATCTGGAATCAACGGCAAAACTTTGTGCGAATCTTGATCTGTATTTCCATGTCCAGGAAAATGTTTTGCAGACGATAATACGTTTTGCGCACGCATTCCATCCATATAAGCAATTCCTTTTTCTGCAACTCGATCTGGATTTGAACCAAAAGAACGATTCCCGATAATTGGGTTATTTGGATTAACATTGACATCAACTGAAGGTGAAAAATTAAACTGAACACCCATTCTGTTCGCTTGTATACCAATTTGTTTTCCAACTTGATACACCAACTTATTATTGCGTAGAGCACCAAGCGTCATATTCCAAGGAAAACGCTCCACTCCTTTCAAACGCATTGCCAATCCCCATTCTGCATCCATTCCAATTAACAATGGAATTTTAGAAATAGATTGAAATTTATTTGTCAACTCAATTTGATGAGCCGCTTGATCTTGCATAAAAATTAATCCTCCGATATGTTCTTCTTCAATTAATTTTTGAATATCATTTTCATGCACCACATCTCTATTTGTATAGGCTGCAACGATAAATAACTGACCTACTTTTTCTTCCAATGACATTGAATTATACTTCTCATTCACCCATTTCATCTGAATAGAATCTTTGTACAATGGCGAAACGTGTTGCGCTTTCGAAGCTATAGGTAAAATAATTGTTAAGAATACGTATGCGATTACTCTTTTCATTCCGGAATAAATTAATTTTGCTTGTTTTTTCTTTTTTAGAAACATTTTTTAAAGGCCAATCAAGTTAGGATTGGTAAATTTATAGTAAATTGTCAAATTAAATAAATTTATATGAGTATTTTCAGTGTTGTACAGGATAGCATGTTGAATCATCCTGGACTAATAACTGTTTTTGGAGTTGCAGTAATTATTATGTTACTACTTGATTTAGGTGTTTTTAATAAAAATGCACACGCGGTTTCGAACAAAGAAGCGCTTACTTGGACTATCGTTTGGATTTCCTTGGCGATGATTTTTAGTGGAGTGATTTATTTCGTTTTTAAAGAAGCAGATGGACATGCATTTGCCATCAATAAATTTTCGCAATTCCAGGCGGCGTATTGGATAGAAAAAGCCTTATCCGTAGATAATTTATTCGTCTTCATACTCGTTTTTGGATTCTTTAAAATTCCAAAAGAATATCAACATAAAGTCCTTTTTTGGGGAATTTTAGGTGCTCTTCTTTTTAGAGCAATCTTTATTTTTGCAGGTGTTGAATTAATTAAAATGACTTATTTACCATCTTTTTCTATTGGAGATTGGCACTTTAATCTTGGTGATGAAGCAACTCATGCAAATTTTGAAGCAAAACAATTCTTCCGTCCAAATGTCGTTTTAACACTGTTTGGTTTCTTCTTAATTGTCGCCGGAATCAAATCTTGGAAATCAAGTGATGATGATGAAAATCAAGATTTATCACAAAATTTTGGTGTTAAATTGGTACACAAATTCTTTAAAGTTACACCGAATTTTGATGGAGATAAATTCTTTTCTGTTCAAAACGGAATTAAAATGGCAACACCACTTTTCGTCGCTTTAATGGTAATTGAAGTAACTGATTTGGTTTTCGCTGTAGATAGTATTCCTGCTATATTCGCTGTTGCTCCAGACGATCCTTTTATTCTATATTCATCTAATATTTTTGCAATTTTAGGACTTCGTTCATTATATTTCTTGTTGGCAAATTCAATGGATAAATTCAATAAACTACATTACGGCTTAGCGATTATTTTAAGTTTTATCGGAATTAAAATGATTATTATGCCATTCTATCATTTCGAATCGACTATTTCATTGTCAATAATTGGTGGAGTTTTATTAATAACAATTATTTGGTCGTTAATTTCGAATAAATCAGAGGTTAAGGAATAGATTATTATCTTCATATAATGATAAACCCCAAGATTAAATTCAATCTTGGGGTTTATTTTATAATCATTATACCTTACGAAACAACTTCTATCAAACTACCTCTTTCTTCATCTTTTGTGATTTGCAAAGCAACTGGAATTCGATCTTTTAATTCGTCTACGTGAGAAATAATTCCGACAATTCGGTTTTCTTTTTGTAAACTCATCAACGTTTCAAACACGATATTTACCGCATCTGCGTCTTGCGTTCCAAAACCTTCATCAATAAAGAAGAAGTTCTTTTCCGACTTCGCATTTGTTTGCACACTTTCTGCCAAAGCCAAAGCCAAACTCAAAGAAACTTGGAAAGATTGTCCCCCAGAAAGCGTTTTCACACTACGTGAACGACCTTCGTTCAAATAATCTATAATCTCAAAATCATTGTTGTCATTCATTTGTAAACTTAATTGATTTCTCGTCATTCGATGAAATCTCACATTTGCGTTATCACATAATTGTTTCAAATAAATTAACGAAACATATTGCACAAATCCTGCTGAATTAAACAAATTTCGCATCGTTTGTAAATTAGCCGCACGCTTTTTCAACTTTTCCAATTCAATTAACAAATCTTTCTTTTCTACAAAAGATTTATTCAATCGCTCAATTTCAGCTTTTATTTTAGTTACAACTTCAGTAGCTTCTTTCAATTGACTTGTCACAAAAATCAATTTTTCTTCTTGTATTTTATAAATCGTTTCATCAAAAGAAACTTCCGATAATTTTTGCTCTAATTCATGAATTAAATTTTTCAACGTTTCATACAAAATTCGAAAATCTTCCAACTCTTTTCTGATTTGAGAAACATTAAATTTCTGATTTAAAACAAATTGAACCTCTTCAATGTTTTGTATTTGATATTTTTCTAATGCTTTTTCTATTTGATTTTGATTAATAGCCAACTCTTCTTTTAACTCAATAAGTTGTTTTTCAACTAATTCAATTGAAGTTTTTTGAGAAGCTAATTTTGGATTCAATTGATTTAAACTTTCTGTAAATTGAATATAATCTTGTTCAATTTTTGTATTATTTAACTTTAAATCATTCAAATTTTGAAGCACATTTTCTGTTGTTTGATTTTGAAAATCTTCAAATTTCAAGACTTTCAAATTTGCTTGATTTTGCTTGATTTGAGAAGCTTTTTCAGCTTCTTCTAATCTAAATTTTTCTAAAGCATTTTTATATTTTTCAACAGATTCACGTTCTTTCTCTAAAGTTTCACGAAAAGTTTCAATCTCTTTATTTTTATCCGAAATTGTTTTGTCCAAAGCAACAGCTGCTTTCTTTTTTTCTTCAAATAATTCAACATTTTTCGAATCAAAATCTTTCCAAACAAACAAATTCAGATGATTTTCTTGTTCAATTTTCAGATCATTCAAAACTTGATTTTCTTGTGCAATTTGTTTTTCAATAAACTGTTTTTGATCAATCATTTTCTGAACTTCATTTTGTTTTTTCTGAAGCGATTTTAACTTTTCATCAATTTGATTTAATTCATTATTTACAACTTCAAATTTCGTGGAAATATCATCAATTTCAACAATATTCGGATGCTCTAAAGCGCCACAAAGCGGACAAGATTCACCTTCGTGTAAATTATGTGCAAAATGAACCAACTTTTGCTGAACTTCTAATTCATTTTTCTGTTTTTCAATTGATTTTTTAGTTGATTCAAGCTTTTCAAATTCAGAACTAAACCAATTTTCAAAACTTGAAATTTCAATATTATCTGTTTTGAATTGAGCTTCGAAAACATTAATTTGTTGCTTTTGCTCATCTATTTTAGTTTGTTGTTTCTGAATAGATTGTTGCAAATTTTGATTCTGAACAAACCAATTTCCAACCTCCATCAATGTTTGCGCATCTATTTTTGACTCAGCTAAAGTTTTGACTTCTTTTTCAGATAATTTGATTGAAGCTTCAATTTTCTGTTCATTTTTCTGAACCTCTTCAACTTCTTTCAAACCTTTTGCTGTTCTTACTTTTAACTTTTCTATCTCCTCTGAAAAAGTTAAAATTTGAACTATTAATTCTAAATCTGTTTCTTCTTTTCGTTTTATTGGTAAAGTTTCATAATCAGTTTTAATCGCTTCAATTTGGTTCGAAATTTCTTTGATTTGATTCTCGATTAAAGTCAGTTGTTTTTGTTGATTTTCAACTGAAATTGACTTTTCTTCAATCTGATTTGAAAGTTTTTTATGATTTTCTAAAAGTTGAGAAAACGCATTAAAAATCAATTCATAGCGCTCAATTTCAAGTTTTCGTTGATCCATTTCATTTTTCTGAACTGAAACTTTTTCAAAATCAATTTTCTTTTGTTTTAAAGTCTCAAAATCTGATTTCAACGCTTTTAAACGTTGAAATGATTCATTCATTTGATTATATTCTTCTTGAACTTGATTGGTAACTTTTGTTTGCTCAATCAAATTTTCTTCAAGCTCTTTTATTTTTTCTTCCGAAACTTCTTCAAATCCAGATAATTTCCCTTCTAGTTGATTCAAATTCGTTAAGTTTTGAGAATTTAAAGCTGCAACTTTATCTTGTAAATCATAACGATGAAGTCCAAAAATTTCCTTCATCATTTGTGTTCGATCTTTTGCACCCAACTCAATAAATTCCTTGAATTGCCCTTGCGGAATAATAATTGTTCGTTTGAAATTTTCGTAACTCAACCCAATTATTTCTTCTGCTTTCGAATGATTAAGCGGAATCCATTCATTGTCTTTTTGTTCATAAAAAACAACTATTGGCGATTTTACATCTTCAAAACGTTTCGAATTTCTTTTAAATTCACGTGTTGCTCTGAATAATTTTTGTTCAAAATTATAGAAATCAAACTCGATATATGCCAAATTCGATTTCAAATTCATCATATTGTAAGCACGCTTATCTTTGGAATTTAGACGTTCTGTTTCGCCATACAAAACGTACATAATCGCTTCCAAAATTGACGATTTTCCGGAACCTACATTCCCGAAAATTCCAAATAATCCTGCTTCTGTTAATTCAGAAAAGTCAATTGTTTGACGTTCTTGATACGAATAAAGTCCTTCTATGGTTAATTTTACTGGAATCATTATGAATTCAAAATTTCGTTAAACAAATCCTTTATTTCGTCGTTTGGTTCTTGATTTCCATTTTTCGATTTGAAATAATCTGCAAACAATTCCTTCATATCTTTTGTTTGATCTGCAAACTTATACTCAACCATTTCAACCTCTTGATTTTTAACTTTCGGAATCAAATGAATAATTCCATCATGTGATTGATAAATCAATTTTCGTTCATCAGCTTTCAAAAAAGAATCACTTTCTAAAATCAATTCAACCAACGCATTTTGATTTTCATTCAACCATTCTACAGCTAAATTTATATCATCAAAAGTTTTTCGAATAAGCGGTTTTCCATGCTTTAATTCAATTTTATGATAAGAAATAGTTTTATTTGGTTCTGCTTCTATTACCGAAACATACTTGGTTTGACCAGCTTCGGAAAAACTATAACACAAAGGCGAAGAGCTGTACACAACAGGTTTTTCTTCTGTTCCGATGTTCTTAAAACCATGCAAATGTCCAAGCGCTGTATATTGAATTTGAGGCGGAATAGCTTCGGAAAAAATCATATCTGCATTTCCAATTTTAATCGGTTTTTCGCCTTCTGGTTCCTCTAAAATTTCAGCACCTTTTTGGTTCATATACAAATGTGCTATCAATAAATTAACACCATTTTCGTCACAATATTCATCCGCAATATTTTTCCAATTTGTCGCTAAAACTTCATTCAATGCATCTTCTTTATTCTCTCCAAAATATTGTTTCAAACGAATTTCGTTTGCATAAGGCGTATGAATAATTCGAATCGGGTAATCGAAAGAATTTAATTTCAATTCAATCATTCCTTCTACAGATTTTAAAATTTTGAAATCATTTAATTCAAATTCCTGAATTTTTGCATTTGGATAACCAATCAAAATAATTCCACATTCGCGTGCCAACGGATCTGGCGCATCAATCAAACTTGGAGAATCGTGATTACCAGAAATCGCTACAACAGGACGTTTTCCGTTATTCGAAAGTCTTTTTAATGTTTTATAAAATAATTCTACAGCTTCCACACTTGGATTAAAATTATCAAATAAATCGCCCGCAATAAGTACCAAATCGACTTGTTGTTGATCTGCAATTTCGATAATCTCGTTCATCACTAAAATTTGTTCTTCTAATCGCGAAAAACTATCCAATTTTTTGCCCAAGTGCCAATCGGCTGTATGTAGAATTTTTATCATTATTCTTCCGTTTCTGGTTTATTTTTATCATTAAATCGTTGATTGATTGCTTTTAATCGAGCTTTGCGTTCAGCTTCGGCTTCTTGCGCTTTACGTTTCTTTTGATCTAACTTTTTCTTATGCGCTTTTTTATTTGCATCTGTATTTCTACTCATTTCTATTTGGTTTAAAATTAATTTTTCTCCACGCCAAATGATGTCGCAAAGTTAGATTAAATGATAAAGAATTGTAAATCTTTTGTCCAACTAAATTGAAATTATTAACTTGGCTAGAAAGTAATCGAATTTATTAATTTTAAAACATTTATAATGGGAAAAGGCGATAAAAAATCGAGAAGAGGAAAAATTGTGAATGGCTCTTATGGTGTAAAACGTCCGAGACATAAGTATTATTATGAGGAAGATGTTGTTGAAGAAAAACCAACCAAAAAAGCTAAAAAGTAATTTTTTGAAGCTGAAAATCAGGATTGATTTTCAGCTTTTTTATTTTATTCAACTCAACAATAATTTATCCAATGATGAGAATAAAATCTACAATTTAAGCCATTAAATATTGAGTTTATTTGTGCTATCAAAAAATAAAACATGAATATTTTTAAAAAGAATTACAACAAGCATTTTTGTATTATTGGTTGGATTAACACTTTTTAGTTGTAACAATGATGATGATTAAGGAATTACAGAGCAATTAACGCCAAGCGAAATTTTATCCTTTACTTCTTGGGAAACAACTAATGCTTTGAACAACAAAGGACAAAATGTAGCCTTAACAGACACTAATGTTTCTAATTTTGTAGGTTATGCCTATTTCAAAAAAGATGGTACATTTACTATGTTCAATTTAGATGATACGCCAAAAATGAAAGGAGATTGGTCTGTTTCTGAAGATGGAAAAACAAGAACAATCGTTGCTAAAAATGATGCAGGAGAAGTTTTGTTTACACGAATTGTTGACTTTACAGTTTTAACAAAACAAGAATTTACTTACAGAATTTATCCGTCTAATGATGATAAATCTGTTTATTTCGATATCGTACATACGCCTACAGCTCACAAAGAGCCAACAAAATAGTGTCACATCAATATCATCCAAATATTTAAATTTAAAAAGCTAAGCATCAATTGACACTTAGCTTTTTTTGTTATTATTTCACAAATTTATATTCAACATTATTCCAAAAAACATAAGCTCCTTCTTGTTTTAAACTTTCAGGCTTATCTATAATTCTTGGAAAAATATTGTCTTTTGTCATTTTTCCAAAAGAAGAACTTTTACCAGAAGCAGAACTTCCATTTTCAGGATCTACAACAGCATAAGACTCAAAATGTTTGAACAAATAAAATGAATTTGTTGTTTTATCAATTCGACCCAACAATATTTTTCTTGAACCGTCAGTAGCATACAGATTATTTTCTTCTATAGTTGATTTAAATTTAGACGTTTTCAATTCTTCATTGATTATAATCGAATCTTTTTTCAATTCAATAGATTTGACAGAAAGATCTTCGTAAAGCGTCCACGTTTTCTTGAAAAAAGCTTCTGCTTCTGCCGGATAATCTTTTCCGTTTACTCCTTTGTAATAGTATGCATCTAAAATTGAAACATTTTTATCGAATTTGAAAATTTCAGTTTCCGTTGGTTGAGGATTCGTAGGCTGTTCTTTGACTGGAGTTGTCACTTCGTCTTCTTGACAAGAAAAGATTACAAAAGCAGCAAAAAAAGGTAATAACTTTTTCATGTATGATTATTATTTATACTAAACAACCTCAAATCTATTCAAAAAGTATAAAATCTATGTTAAATATTCTTTGTTTCAAGCCAATTCTAACAAAAGTCATTAAATACAAAATCAACAACCTCATTATATTTACAGAAACAAAAACAACATGAAAGCAATTTTATTTGCCTTATTTCTATTATTGAATACTACAATTTTTGCTCAATCTCTTGAAATAAAATCGCCGAATAAACTTCCTAAAAATGATCAACGTACAAAGATATTTTTGGGCGGAACAATTGATATGAGAAATTCTGAAGATTGGCAAGCGAAGGTTTCAAAAGAATTGAAAAATGAAAAAGTCATCTTGCTAAATCCTCGTCGTGATGATTGGAATACCGCTTGGAAGCCTGTGAAAGAAGAGCCCGAATTTCGCAAACAAGTGGAATGGGAGTTGAATGCATTAGAAAATGCAGACTATATTATTATGTTTTTTGGAAAAGATTCTAAAAGTCCGATTAGTTTGTTAGAAATGGGATTGTATGCAAAAAGTGGAAAACTTTTGGTGATTTGTCCAGATGGTTTTTGGCGAAAAGGAAATGTTGATATTACGGCAGAAAAATATGGTGTAAAACAATTTGATTCGATAGAAAATGTGTTAGATTATTTAAAAAATATTCTAAAATAATTAATTATAAGAGAGAGAATTAAGTTTTGAATCGAAAGGTTTAACATATAATTTTATTTCTCAAAATCTTATTTTAAAAATTTATGTTTTAGCTTTGAAACCGCTTTAATAGTAAGTTTTACAGATTATGAAACATAATGATTTGGAAATTAATCGGTTGATTGAACGATTAGAATCTTTAGGAATTTTGGTCGAAAAAATCGAGAGTTCTGGTTTTGGTAGCATGTTAAATTTTGAAATGATTTATCAACTTCCTGAACAAAATATTTCTAACGCTATCAATTTTAGACGTTTTGATATACAAGATGTTTATCTTTATTTCAAAGAGGCTGTTAATCAAAAAGGAGATTTACTTTTTATAGAATAAACGAAAAATGCTCAAGAATTTGAGCATTTTTTTATTTCAATTTTTGTAAGTCATTAACTGTATAAAACTTCATATCATTATTCTTCACAAACTTGCAAATCTCTTCTAAGGTTTTAAATTCAGTTTCATAATTATTAATTGCTTTTGCAACTGTTTTATGCGCGTAAAAAATGACTATCTTATTGTTATCCTTTGCATATTGCAACAACGAAATATAATAAGGCACATTAAAATGCTCGTAACTATTATCGATTCCTAAACCAAAAAATAACGGTTTATTTTGATAATAACAGTTCTGAAAATTAGGCGCTTCGTTTCCATAAGTTGTTCCTCTTAAGGTTTTAAAATGATTGAAAAGTAATTGACCCGATTCTACACTTCGATCGCCATAAGGATAAGAAAAATCGGTTACATCAAAACCTTTGTTTTTCATCAAACTTAGCATTGGAGCGATTTCTTTTTCAATAAATTCTTTTCCTCCAAATTCTTTTATATACTTTGTTGTATATACATGAATTAAACCATCCGCAGCAATCTCATTTCCGTTTTGTTGCAGATAAGTTAACTCACGAATTTGACTCTCCGAAAGCTTATCAAAATGCGTTACATAAAACGTTCCTTTCCAATTGTATTGTTTCAATTTTAAATTCGCATTGAACCATTCGTCCACATAATCATCATCAAATGTAAGCACCACTCCTCCTCTATTTGTAGATTTTTTTGTTTCTTTTATCGCATCTTATTCGTGTGTACAGCTATTCAACACAAAAATTGAAATCAGACAAACAAAATAATAGTTGAGTTTTAGCATTCTTTATCAGTAAGTTTTAGTAGTTAAATATATCGAAAAAGCAACTATTAAAATCAGAAATTTTTAAAATTAAGCAAATTTTAATTTTAGATGATTTTGAAGTTTTAAAAAAAAACCACTCAAAATTGAGTGGTTTAGAAAATACTATATTGTAATTTATATCTGCTGATACATAAAGTTTTCACCTAGATAAACGCGACGAACATCTTCATCATTTGCTAATTCTTCTGGCGAACCTTCTTTCAAGATTTTACCTTCGAACATAATATATGTTTTATCGGTAATTGCAAGCGTTTGCGATACATTATGATCGGTAATTAAGATTCCGATATTTTTATCTTTTAACGAACGTACAATTTTCTGAATATCCTCAACCGCAATAGGGTCAACTCCAGCAAAAGGCTCATCTAATAAAATAAAATTAGGTTCTGTTGCCAAACAACGTGCTATTTCGCAACGACGACGCTCACCTCCAGAAAGTAAATCACCACGATTTTTACGAACATGCTCTAACGAGAACTCTTCAATCAAAGCATCTGTGCGCATTTGTTGCTCTTTTTTGGAATGTTTCGTGAATTGTAAAACTGATTTGATATTATCTTCTACAGAAAGTTTACGAAAAACAGAGGCTTCTTGCGCCAAATATCCAATACCTTTTTGCGCGCGTTTGTACATCGCATCGTTTGTGATATCTTGTTTATCCAAAAAAACTTTTCCTTGCGTAGCCTTTACCAAACCAACAATCATGTAGAAAGAAGTCGTTTTACCAGCACCATTTGGTCCTAATAATCCAATAATTTCTCCTTGTTCTACTTGAAAAGACACATTTTTTACGACATGTTTTTTACCGTAATCTTTTACTAAATTCTGACCTTTTAATACAATTCCCATATCGCTTCAAAGATAGGATTTTTGTTATTTAATCGAGTTAATAATATCATATTTTGTGATGATATGATATTTTCCGTTTTCTAATTCTATTAAAACAGCTTGATTATCCTTTGTAATTAACTTCGAAACTTCTTCGATAGATGTTCCTGCTTTTACGACTGGATATGGTTTTCCCATTATTTCGTGAACAGGTTTTTCAGCAACATTTCTATCTTCTAAAAATGCTTGAAACAAATCTGATTCATCCAAAGAACCAACAATTCCATTCACGTCCATTACTGGAATTTGAGAAATTTTGAAACGACGCACACGATCAATTGCATGAGAAGCCAATTCCTCTGTACGAACCGTAACCAAAGGTTTATCAACATGTTCTTTGATTAAATCGACAGCTGTTTTGATTTCTTCGTCCAAATATCCTCTGTCACGCATCCAATCATCGTTAAAGATTTTTCCTACATAACGAGAACCTGAATCGTGGAATAAAACTACTACAACATCATCTGGTCCGAATTCGTCCTTCATTTGCAACAATCCTTTGATCGCTGATCCCGAAGACATTCCAACAAACAAACCTTCTTCTAAAGCTAAACGACGCGTATAAACCGCTGCATCTTTATCAGTCACTTTTGTAAATCCATCAATAATATCAAAATCTACGTTTTCTGGTAAAATATCTTCACCAATTCCTTCTGTTACATAAGAATACACTTCATTTTCGTCGAAGATTCCTGTTTCTTTATATTTTTTGAAAACTGATCCATACGTATCAACTCCCCAAATTTTAATATTAGGATTTTTTTCTTTCAAGTATTTCCCAACTCCTGAAATTGTTCCTCCAGTTCCAACACCAACAATAAAATGCGTTACTTTTCCTTCTGTTTGTTCCCAAATTTCTGGTCCAGTTTGCTCATAATTCGCAATTGCATTTGATGGATTATCATACTGATTGACATACCAACCATTCGGTGTTTCTTGAGCCAAACGTTTAGAAACTGAATAATAAGAACGTGGATCATCTGGCTCAACATCCGTAGGACAAACCACAACTTTTGCACCAACAGCGCGCAAAATATCCATTTTCTCTTTCGATTGTTTGTCTGTAATCACACAAATTAATTTGTAACCTTTGATCACAGCAGCCAAAGCCAATCCCATTCCTGTGTTACCAGAAGTACCTTCGATAATTGTACCTCCTGGAACTAAACGACCATCTTTTTCGGCATCTTCAACCATTTTTAACGCCATACGATCTTTACAAGAATGACCAGGGTTAAAATATTCAACTTTTGCTAAAACTGTACATGGTAAATCCTTTGTAATCTTATTAATTTTAACCAAAGGTGTATTCCCAATCGTTTCTAATATATTGTTTGCGAATTTCATTTTTTTCTAACTTTTAAATTAAAACATTAAATTTTATCTAAAATTAATAGCTTTTGCAGGTGTAATTTTAGATATCATATACGAAGGCAAAAGTAATACAATTGCACAAACTAATAACGCTCCTGCATTTAATAAAACAATTGTGCCAAAGTCTAAATAGACTGGAGCTGTTGATAAATAATAGTTTTCTGCTGGAAGTTTTATAATTCCGAAATATTTCTGAATGAATAATAATCCAAGTCCAATTACATTTCCAGCAATTAATCCTGGTAACATGATAAATAATGCGTAATTGATGAATAATTTTCGGATTCGCCAATTTGTCGCACCAAATGCTTTTAAAATTCCGATTGAATGTGTTCGTTCTAAAATTAATATCAATAAAACCATCACCATATTAATCACCACCACAAAAAGCATGATAAAAAGAATAATGACAATATTTTTGTCGAAAATCGAAATCCAATCATTAATCTGAGCAAAAGATGCTGTTGCTGATTCTGCATACAAATTATATGGAATATTTTCTTGCACACGCTTTGCAACTGGATCAATATTTTCGACATCATTTACAAATAGTTCGAAACCACCAACAGTTGTCGAATCCCAACGATTAAGGCGTTGCACATGCTTGATATCACCAAACATAATTTGATCGTCAAAATTTTTGATATCAGTTTTGAACAATCCAGAAATGGTAAATCGACGATAAATAGGCTTTGTATCTTCTTGAATAAAATACATCACAAACGAACTATCAACATCCAATTTCATTTCGTCCGCAATCTTTTTAGATAATAAAACCTCATCCATTATCGAATCTTTATTGATTCGAGGAAAATGTCCTTTTACCATAAATTTTTCGAAACGAACCGAATCATAATCTGTTCCAACTCCTTTGAACACCACACCACTAAAGTTTTCATCCGTTCGGATAACACCACTTTTATTGGCAATTGCTTGTACATGTTCTATTTCTGGAATCGATTTAAACTTTGGATAAAAAGCTTGATGAAGTGATAATGAATCGGAATTTAATGACGTATTACTATTATAGTTTCTAATCGTAATATGACCATTAAAATCGGCCAATTTTTCTTTGATTGCCATTCTTGCTCCAACACCAGTCGAAATTGTCACCAAAGAAACAATCAACCCTAATGCTACCGCAATTTGACCTACTCGAATAATAATACTCGATAAGTTATTTTTAGTATTTTTACCAAGCGCAATTTTTTTTGAAAACCACCAAGAAAAACTCAAATTATATATTTTTTATAAGATTAAAACTAACTTTAAGCTTTAAATTCGCCTAAATTCAAATGATTCAAAACGAAATGAAAAACTTTGTCAAATATACATCAATTGGTTTACTTAGTTCAGTTATTTTTTTCGGCTTTTCTACTCCAATTTTAGCTCAAAATAATACATCAAAAACGATAGAAAATCATTCAACTATTCTTGTTGGAGCAGAAAATACAACTAACTATCTTTCGAAATTGAAAGGTAAAAAAGTTGGATTAGTTTCTAATCAAACAGGCATTGCAACAATTAATGGAACAACGATGCATACAGTTGATTTGTTATTAAAAAATAACATCAATGTTATAAAATTATATTCGCCAGAACACGGTTTTCGTGGAGATGCTGATGCTGGTGCTAAAGTAAAATCTGGTGTTGACGCAAAAACTAACTTGCCAATTATTTCGCTTTATGGTGATAATAAAAAACCAAAAACTAATCAGATTGCTGATGTAGATGTTTTGATTTTTGACATGCAAGATGTTGGTGCGCGTTTTTACACATATATTTCTACTTTGCATTATGTTTTGGAGGCTGCGGCTGAAAATGGTAAGAAAGTAATTGTATTGGATAGACCAAATCCGAACGGACATTATGTGGACGGACCTGTAATGAAAAACGAGTACAAATCATTTGTTGGAATGCACAATGTTCCGATTGTTTATGGAATGACGATTGGCGAATATGCACAAATGATAAACGGTGAAGGTTGGCTAGCAAATGGTGTAAAAGCAGATTTGGAAATTATTCCACTTATCAATTATACCCATCAATCCAAGTATAATTTACCAGTAAAACCATCACCAAATTTACCAAATGCTCATGCGATCAATTTGTATCCAAGTACATGTTTGTTTGAAGGAACAAACGTCAACGAAGGTCGTGGAACAGATATTCAGTTTCAAGTTTATGGTTCACCATTCCTAAAAAATATGCCTTATCAATATACGCCAACTTCAAAACCTGGTGCAACAAGTCCAAAATTCAAAGATGAAGTTTGTTACGGTGAAGATTTATCGAATGTTCCGTATCAATCTGCCATCAATTTAAAATGGCTTATTAATGCGTATAAAAACAATACGAAACAACCTTTTTGGACGATGAATGGTAAAAAGTTGTGGATTGATCAACTTTCTGGAACTGATGAATTGCGCAAACAAATAGAAGCAGGTTTATCAGAAGAAGAAATAAAAGCAACTTGGCAAAAAGATTTGGAAGCTTTCAAGAAAATAAGAACAAAATATTTGATTTATAAGGATTAAATTAATGCAAGTTAAAAGAAGCGTTCTTCAGAAGCTGTCTACAAATGAATTAAATTCTTATATCAAAGATGATTCTAGATTTGTTCCTGAAGCAATAAAAATAGCTTTCGAAATTTTAAAAAATGAACGAAATGTTCAGTTTTCTGAAATTGAAACAACTCGAATTAAAAATTTAATTTCATCTAAAATTATTTATCATGAAAAAGAAAAAAAGAAAAATTCTTTCGAACCAAATTTAGTTGAAGACATTGAGGAGAATAATGAAGTTCCAAAACTTCATACTAAAACTGAAATTGTTTTTCATTCAAGCGTATTTTTTTCTTTTATTGGAGCTGTATTATTCTATAAAAATCTAAAAAAAATTAAAGACATTATGCTCTTTCATTATGTCATTTTAGTTCTTTTTAGCCTTTTAATGTTAGTTTTTGATTATTATTTGTACGAATATATAGTTAATCATCAAGAAGAATTATCACATATTAAATACAAACGTTTTGGTAATTTCGGGATATTTATAACAATTCGTGGAATAGCAAATTTCATTCTTATTAGTTTAATATGGAATTACTTTTTTGGAAAAGATTTTAAGTATAGGGAATTAAAATAATTAAAAACGGAAGCCAAATTTGACTTCCGTTTTATATGTTTTAGAATGATTATTTTTCTCCTACAACAGCAGAAATAGATTCGCCTAATTCTTTTACTTTTTCATATAATTTTGTTGAACCTTTTTCAAATTCAATTGTAATTTTTCCTTCTCTTGCTTTTATTTCTAAGGAATCTCCTTCTCTCCAAACGTAATTTTTTCCTTCAGTCACTGGTTTTCCAAATACTTTTCCGATTTCTTTGATTGCATTTGCCGACTTTGGTTTATCAAAAATTGCTGAGTATGAATATACTTCGTTGCTATCACTCACACTAACTGAAACATTAGAATGAGTTGTTGAACTTGAATTTTTGCTAACTGATTGTGATTTAGCTGTTTGTCCGTTACAAGCAAAAGCTATTAAAGTTATTGCGATAAATAATGTCTTTTTCATATTTTTATTTTTTTATAAAATTCTGAAAAAGATTAATTTGCATTGGTTAATGAACGGTTAACGAAGCGTTAACACAAAACGAGCTACAAAATAATTGTAGCTCGTTTTTAAGTATTAAATTTATTTATATTTTTTGTCGCAAGAATTTTATCTCCAAGATTTTTAATTTTATCTACAATTTCTTGATTATCTGTACTTTTTTGAATCTCCATTTTAAGTGAATTATCATTCAAAATAATTTCAAAACTTCCTCGTCCAGTCCAGATATAACCAGATTCTTCCAAAATTCCTTCACCAAATTCTTTCTCGATTGTTTTCTTTATAATCTCTTTTTTATCCGAATTAAAAGTTCCTTTCATCGAGTAATAAGACTCCGTATTATTCGCTCTCAATTGTGCAAAAACTGCAAACGTTAATAACATTAAGAACAAGCTTAAATATTTTTTCATTTAAGGTCTATTATTTAAGATAAATATATGAAATTTTTCAGCAAAAAACATTTTATAATTCGTTTAATATTTCAATAGTTAAGAATTCTCCAGTCATCGAATCAAAAGAAAATAAACAGTTTAGACGACTATAATCATTTGCCAAACGATTTGGATCATTATTAATAATTCTTTGATAATCATTATTTTTACGAATCTGAGTTTCATCAACATTTCTATTCAAATCAAAAATATTTTGACCTTCATAAACCTTACAAATTGGATTTGGAGAAAGATAAAATTTAATCGAAACAATCATTTCATCAACAATTTTCACAGAAATGCCTTTTTCCTTGTACAATACAATTTTCCCTTGAGGAATATTTTGCTCTGAAATATCAGATTCAAATTCAGTTTGAAATGATTGAAATAATTCGTCATTTACCGATTTTCCGATCAATGAAAAATACTGATTTGGATTGGCTTGAAATAAGTTTATCATATTTTATAGAATTGATTTCATAAAAAAACCTTTCCAAAAATAGAAAGGTTTTGATTAATTATTGAGTTAAAAAACCTTAGTTTTCTTTCAAATAAACTCCGTCAGCTTCAAAATTATATTGCAACTGAGGTTTTGTTATTTTTGCGATTTCTTCTTTCGATTTTCCTTCATCTTCTGCATAATGACGTAATTTCTCTACAGAAATTTCACTTACAAAAGCTTTTCCGTGTACGACAACATTCGCATTTTCACCATCTAAAGGCATAAAAAATCCATAATCTTTGAAACGCACAAACGATTGTTCTTCGCCTTTTCCAAGATCAACTTTCATCCAACAACCTTTCTTTTTGCAAACAGATTCTATCGTCGAAACAAACTGAACATTTTCCAAAGAATCACCACTTTTCATGTTATCGTATAACTTTCCAAGTTCACTTTTCGTCAATGTATTTTTGATATCAAACGATTCTCCATACACTTGATACGCGTATAAATCGTCTATTTTAGCCGTTCCGTTATCTAAAATTTTTGATTGAACTTTCGAAGCTTTTTCAGTTTTAGCCTTCGTTTCTTTTTTTGTTTGTGCATTTGTTGTCAATACAAAACAAGTTAAAGCACAAAGAGTTAAAATATATTTTTTCATAAGAGTCTTATTTAGTTCAAATTTAAATAATTGTCCATTAACAATTTTATATTTGGATATGAATTTTCTAATAATTGAGGAATTTCATTCTCTTTTTTCCATTCAACCGATTCAATTCCTTCCTCAGTTTGCGGCAAAGGCAATTCAACACCGTCATAAAAAACTTCGAACCAAAATGTTTCTTTGATAATATATTCTCTCAAAAAATAAATGTGAAAAGTAGGCATCAAAAATCGTTTCAACTCTAAATTTGTCAAACTACATTCTTCTTCAATTTCGCGAATTGCAGATTCTTCTCTCGATTCTCCTTTCTCCATTTTACCTTTTGGCAAATCCCATTTCCCAAGTCTGAAAATGAACAAATAATCGTCTTGCGGATTACGAACAATTCCGCCCGCGGCTTGAATATGTTTGTAATATTTTAAGAATTTCGTCCAAACAACATCAATATCTTCACTAAAAATATTGACTAAAGCGGCTGCTTTTGATGATAATAAATGAAAAGATTCATCAAATTGAGCTTCATTTTGAAACAAAATATTTTTTGCTTCAGGATTAGATTGGTTGCTGAAAGTTAACAAACTTTCATTAAAAAAAACTTTGTACATTTGAACGATTTGTTACAAATTTATAAAAAACTCACAAGGATATGAAGGTAAATACAAATAAAGTCCGTTTTGCAAAAAATCAACAAGAAGCATACACTTTTTTGTTGGATATGAAGAATTATGAGCAACTGATGCCAGAGGATACAAAATCGTTTGAAATTCATGAATCTGGAAAAGGATTTACGGTTGGTGTTGGTGCTTTGCCAAAGGTTGGAATGCGTTTAAAAGAGACAGTTGAGCCATCGAAAATTGTTTTCGAATCTCCGGCACCTGCTTTTGAATATACTTTGACAATTTCTATTGATGCAGTTGATGAGAATTCGTCTGATGTTTCGTTAGATTTTGATGGAAATTTCAATATGATGATCGAAATGATGGCGAAAAAACCATTGACATCTTTCATTGAAACTATTGCAGAAAATTTAGGAAAAATAGGGTAAAACCATTTTTTCGGTAAATAAAATTTCTAAAACTGTTAAATAAACTTTATATTTTAAAGTTATTTAGCAGTTTTTTTATCTAAATTATTTTTTATGAAACACTTTTACTCAAAAATAATTCTCCTACTCTTTTTTACTTTTACACTAAATAGTTTTTTATTTGGTCAATATATTCAGGTAGATACATCTTTACCGAAAGAAGAATTAATTGATAAATTTATTGGAACAAACACAGGTTGTATTACTATTTCCAATATTAATATTTCTGGCTACAATAGAGCTTATGATGAAATAAGCTATGGTTATTTTACAAAAGGAACTAGTAGTTTTGATCTTTCTGAAGGAATTATTTTATCTACAGGGAAAGCAAAAGATGCTGAAGGTCCAAATTCATCTTTGCAAGATTTTTGGGGAAGTAATTGGGGAGGAGATCAAGATTTGATTGATATTTTGATAAAATCTAATTTACCTCATGATTATATTTTAAATGCAACTTATCTTGAATTTGATTTTATATCAAATCTAACAACAGATCAGATTAGTTTCGAATATATGTTTCTTTCAGAAGAATATCAATCAAGTAATTGCCAATACTCTGATGCTTTTGCCTTCTTAATCAAAAAAGCAGATAATTCTGAACCTTATCAAAATATTGCATTAGTTCCAAATACAACCATTCCTGTAACTTCATTAACCATAAATGGCGCAAGAGATTGTCCTCGAAACATATCGTATTTTGGAAGTTTTAATTCTGCAAATAATCCAACGAATTTCAATGGACAAACAAAAGTTTTGAAAACAAATGCGCAAATAGAAGCTGGTACAAAATATCATATCAAATTGGTAATTGCTGATCATGGAGATTCAAAAGGTCGTTACGATTCTGCTGTTTTCTTGAAAGCTGGAAGTTTTATAGGTTCAAAAAGTTTAGGTTCTGATGTTGTATTATGTCCTGGAACATCTGAAACAATAGATGCGACAACGACAAATGCTACAACCTATAAATGGTACAAAGATGGTGTGGAAATTAGTGGTGAAACAAATGCAACATTAGTGGTAGATGAAACAGGTTATTACGAAGTAGAAATCACATTGAATACTGGTTGTTCTTTGAAAGGTCACATTAATGTTTCTGTACAAGAAGAACCTCAAATATATCAAGATCGTTTTTCTATTTGTGATGATGATTTAGATGGAAAAACACAAATAAATTTAGACGAATATACTGATCGAATTGTAGAAGATTATTATTCTGCTCATCAAGTGAAATATTTTGAAACGGAACAAGATGCTAAAGATAATATTCCTGCTGAAATAACGAATTTCGAATTAAATGAAATTCAGACATCTAAAGAAGTTTGGATTCGTGTCCAAATCGGAACTTGTAAGCCTGTTATTAAAGAAATTACTTTTACATTAAATCATTTAAGTGTTGCAAACGTAATTCCTCCAATAGAAATTTGTGATGAGAATTTAAGCAATGATGAAGAAATTGTTTTATCCGATTATGTTGATGACTTGGTTACAAATCTTGAAGGCTCACCGACATATTACTTAAATGAAATTGATGCTAAAAATAAAAAAAATAATATCAACACAACACAAATTATAAATTCAGATCAAACATTTTGGGTAAGATTTAAACAAAATGGATTATGCGAAAACGTTGCTCCATTGCATTTTATTTTCAAACAATCTGGAAAATCATCAACCTTAAAAGATCTTACAATTTGCAAAGGAACAACAACGACTTTAGACGCAGGTCCAGGATTTAAAACTTACGAATGGTTACATAATGGCGACAAAAATCAATCAATTACAAATGTTCCTGTTGGAACTTATTATGTGAAATTAGGATTGAATGGTTGTTTTTATACACAAGAAGTAAAAGTTATTGAAGCCGAAGATCCAACTATTCAATCTATCGAAATTCAAGGTTCTACAGTGACCATAAAAGTCACTGGATCTACGCTTCCATATCTGTATTCATTGGATAACGGCACTTTTCAATCTTCCAATATCTTCACAAACGTAACTTTAGGAACTCATACAATTTCTGTGAAATCTGCAGCTAATTGTTCGCCTATTTCGAAAGAATTTTCGCTGATTAAACTAATCAATTTTATTTCTCCAAATGGTGATGGTAAAAATGATGTGTTGGATTATTCGCAATTAAAAAGTAAAATCAATCCGAAATTTATCATTTATAATCGAAAAGGAAAATTATTATTTACTGGTTCGGAAGCAAACAATTATACATGGGATGGAAAACTGAATGGAAAAGCGCTACCTTCCGATAGTTATTGGTATATTATCGAATGGACTGAACCAAATTCAACTCAAACTCAAAAATTTGAAGATTGGATTTTATTAAAAAGTACTTATTAATGAATAATTGGATAAATTTTCCTAAAAAGGATTTGATGCTCGAAATTTATTTTTCTGAACAAAATATGGAGGACAAAACTTTATTATTTTGGAATCAAATTAAAATTTCTCCTGAAATATGGAAATGTGATGATGTTATTGAGGATAATTTTTGGGTAGTTGCTGTATACGAAAATTATTTGATTTGGTACAATGATATTGAAGAAGGTTTTAATGTTTCGAGATTCAAAATTAAAGGTGAAATAGTAGAATATAACGCTTCTAAAGATGAATTAAATTTCGCAATTAAAGCACTTAAAAATAAAATCGAATCTATTTAAAACAAAAAACCAGAAGATTAACTTCTGGTTTTTTTGTGATATATAATTTCAAATGATTAGCTCATTGATTTTTCGAAACGCTTACGATCTACTTCTTTTAAGTGAATTTTACGTAAACGGATGAAATTTGGAGTTACCTCGATACATTCATCAGCTTGGATATATTCCATACATTCTTCCAAAGTCATTTCTGTTTTTGGAGCGATAGAAGATGAATCATCTTTACCAGCTGCACGGATATTGTTCAATTTTTTAGCTTCAACAACATTTACTACTAAATCATTGTTACGAGAATGCTCTCCGATAATCATTCCTTCGTAAACTTCTTCACCTGGCTCGATAAAGAATTTTCCACGATCTTGTAATTTATCAATAGAATAAGGAGTTGATGTACCTTGATCTTTTGAAATAATTACACCTGCAGAACGACCAGCGATTGCTCCTTTGAATGGTTTATATTCTAAGAAAGTGTGTGCCATTACAGCTTCACCAGCAGTAGAAGTTAACATTTGAGAACGTAATCCGATTAATCCACGAGATGGAATTTCGAATTCTAAGTGTTGCATTCCTTCTTTCGCCTCCATAACTAATAAATCACCCTTACGTTGAGTTACTAAGTCGATTGCTTTAGAAGAATAATCATCTGGAACATCAATTACTAATGTTTCATATGGTTCACATTTTACACCATCAATATCTTTTAAGATTACTTGTGGCTGCCCAACTGTTAACTCATAACCTTCGCGACGCATCGTTTCGATTAATACAGATAAGTGCATGATACCACGTCCGTAAACTAATTGTGTATTAGAATCTTCTGTTGGCTCTACACGTAAAGCTAAGTTACGCTCTAACTCATCTTCTAAACGCTCTACTAAGTGACGAGAAGTAACAAATTTACCATCTTTACCAAAGAATGGAGAGTTGTTAATTCCGAAAGACATATTCATTGTAGGCTCGTCGATATGCATAACTGGTAATGCTTCTGGATTTTCTGGATCTGCAATTGTATCTCCAATTTGGAAACCATCGATACCAACAACAGCACAAATATCACCCGCTTTTACCTCAGTAGCTTTTACTTTACCTAAACCAGCAAATGTATATAATTCTTTGATTTTATGTTTTTTGAACGTTCCATCAGGTTTTGTTAAAGCAACCCAATCCCCTTCTTTAATAACACCACGGCTTACTTTACCAACTGCAATACGTCCTAAGAATTTAGAATAATCTAAAGATGTAATTTGCATTTGTAAAGAACCTTCGTAAGCTTCTGGAGCAGGAACATGTTCAAGAATACCATCCATTAATGGAGAAATATCGTCTACACGTACATTTTCTGTATTGAACCATCCTTGTTTAGATGAACCATAGAATGCTGGAAACTCCAATTGCTCTTCTGTTGCATCTAAGTTGAAGAATAATTCGAATACTTTATCGTAAACTTCATCAGGACGACAGTTTTCTTTATCAACTTTGTTAATTACTACTAAAGGTTTTAAACCTAATTCTAATGCTTTTCCTAATACGAAACGAGTTTGAGGCATTGGTCCTTCAAAAGCATCTACTAATAAGATAACACCATCAGCCATTTTCAACACACGCTCAACTTCACCACCAAAATCGGCGTGGCCAGGAGTGTCGATAACATTGATTTTTACACCTTTATACTCTACCGAAGCATTTTTAGAGAAGATCGTAATCCCTCTTTCGCGTTCGATATCATTGTTATCCATGATTAATTCACCTGAATCTTGGTTTTCTCTGAAAACGTTTGTTGAGTGAAGAATTTTATCAACCAAAGTAGTTTTACCGTGGTCAACGTGTGCGATAATCGCAATATTTCTAATGTTTTGCATCCTTGAAATTTATGGGTGCGAATTTACGATAAATTATTTTTAATTACTATAGATTTTATTTAATTTAATGAAATCGCAACAAACGCATGTTATTTATCTTTTTTTATTACCAAAAGGGTTGTATGATATGCCAAAGTTGAAATAGAAAGATGACTTTGGTTTATACTCGTATATATAGTCATTAAATGATTCATTTTTTTCAAATATTCTTCCAGTAGGAATGCTACGTAGCCCTGTTTTTACAGTACCAATAAAATCACCAATTCTATGTTCATACATTACACCACTATTAATTTCTGTTTGTCTAAATTCAAATGTTTTATTCGATTGGTCAAAATAGAATGATGTAACATCCATTTCACTACCAAGAGAAAATCGACCATTATTAAATACATTTTTTTTCATCATTACTCTTTTTGGGAGTATGATATCGGCTATCCAACCATTTTTAAATTTATGCTCATAAGAAATAATTGGAAATGTAGGTACTTGCGAACTTGGGTCTATAATTACAGCTAAACCTAAAAGTAATTTAGTTCTTTCGTTTGCTGTAATCATTATACTACCTGTTAGTAAACCACGGAATCTTTCAAAACTATTTTCGTTTCCATCAACTGATGCAGTAGCAGAATAAATAGCTGTTTTTTTCCATAATTTAGAAATATGACTTGCAGTTACGGCTTCTGAATGATAATGAAAGTTTTGTTTCGTTTCGTTCATAGTAGAACTAAGGTTATCTATATTTGCTGTAGTGTACTTATAATTAAGTGCTGTAGATATTGTCCATTTTTCTTTTTTGAAAAAATACAAATTAGCATTTGCCTTTATTTGTTGAAAGTTTTTCACTTTACTTTCTGGTAAATTAAAGTTGCTATCCTCTAACTTTTGAGAAAATTTATAAGGTGTAAGATTTGTATATTCTACATTAAGTACACGAGTAAAGGGGAATTTATCTGCAACAAAAGCGACAGCTCTTTTTTGAACACTATCCTTTTTTTGAGCGAATGATAAAGTTGAAAGTAAAAGCAATAAACATGTAATTGCTTTTTGTTTTATTGAATACATTAATTTTTATTTGATTTCGTGAATACTCGATTGAAAAAAATTGAAGACAAATACTTTGTCATAAATCTTACTGATATTGTGTTCTTCTATCGTTTTTAAAATTGACTTTAAAGTTGTATCTAACTTGTCATTTACAAGAACAAACCAAGATTCTTTGTTTCTATTTATAGAAATTGTTTCGTTATTTCTAAGATTAGAAATATCCATTAATTTCACTTCTTTAATAATTTCATTTTTTTCAATAATACAAAAATCATGATGTATACAATCTACAATTTCTAATGTCGGATCGTAGCATTGAATAAAACGATTAAGATCTGTTATTTGAATAATTTTATCTTCTTTTTCTGTTGCAGAAAAATCTAGAAGATTTAATTTATTTACCCAATGATTAAAATTTTTCACACTCATACTTATTTATATTTTGTAAAATGAATGGCTAAGAAAAGTATAAAAAAATGGTTTTAATAGTTTTTTATACCAACACTAGATTTTTTTATACCAACCAGAAAAAAAAAGAAGAAGTATAATAAAAACAATGGTTTGTATAAACTTTAATAATGGAATAGATTTATCAATTACCTTTGTTATAGATAAGATTTTTTATAAAAATGAATTCATTGTTACCTCAATCAAAAAATCAAAAAATTATAAATTTTCTAGTAGATAAAAAGTTTAGATTTTCTCGTCATTTGCTTTTTATTGCTGGATTTTTATTAGTGATATACAGTTCTGCATTTGTATCTAATTATTATGGTATCTATAGATATTATGTTATTCTTTTACTGTTTGTCGTATTTGTATTAAAAACATACATCAATATTTATATATTGGTTCCAAAGTTTTTTTTTAAAGGTTACTATATTTTATATCTATTACTATTAACAATTTTAGTTTATGTGGGTATAAATATTATTGGTCAATCATTAGATGTGTTTTTTGGAAAGTATAGAATAGCAAGTCCTAGACAATTTGGTGAAAATATAAGAAGAGGTTATGAAGGGCTTATAGTTGTTGTGCCAATTATTATGATGACTACAACATTAAAGCTTTTTCAGAAATGGATTGAAGATAGTAGGCAAATATCTGAATTAAAAAATTTGACATTTTCAATGGAGATAAATGAATTAAAAAATCAAATCAACCCACATTTTTTATTCAATATGTTGAATAACGTAAAAGCATTAATCAGAAAAGATCCTGAAGTAGCAACAGAAGTTATCATGAAACTTTCAGATTTTTTAAGATACCAACTATATGAGAATAATGAGGAAAAAACACCTGTTTCCTCAGAATTGAAATTTTTAGCTAATTTTTTAGATTTAGAGAAAATTCGTCAAGAAAATTTAAATGTAGTTATAGAGGCTGAAGCGAATAAAAGCGAATTAAACTCGACATATATTCCGCCTAATTTATTTACAACATTTGTAGAAAATGCCATAAAGCATAGTGTAAATTTAAATGATGAGTCAACTTATATAAAAATTGAAATTGCGATAAGTAATGATCAATTACATTTTGTTTGTAAAAATTCAATAGATCCAAATTATATAATTCCAAATAATAAATTTAAAGGCTTAGGACTTCCTAATATCACCAGAAGGTTAGAACTTTTATATGAAAAAACGTATTCTTTAAAAATTAATGCGACAAATGAAGAGTATTGTGTAAACCTAATAATTCCGATATGAATTGTATTATAATTGATGATGAACCTTTGGCAAGAGAAGAAATGGAATTGCTAATTAAAGAAGTTTCCGAATTAGAAATTATTGGAAAATTTTCTAATGCAATGTTAGCATCAAAATTTCTAGAAACAACAGTGCCAGCTATTATCTTTCTTGATATTGAAATGCCTTTTGTAAATGGATTAGAGTTTGCAAAGAGTATCCCTAAAAATAGCCTAATAATTTTTACGACGGCTTATTCTCAGTATGCAATAGATGGTTATGAGTTAGATGCGATAGATTACTTGTTAAAACCAATAGATAAAAACCGTTTAGCGAAGGCTGTGACGAAAGCTGTGTTTTATCATCATCTTCTTTTTAATAAAGTGGAGGAAAATACAATAGAAGAAAATGACGATAATTATTTATTTATAAAAGCAGATCGTAAGCAATATAAAATAAGCTTTGCTGAAATTTTATTTATTGAAGGTTTAAAAGATTATGTTGTACTTCATACTAAAACGAAGAAATTAATAACAGCAATGAATTTAAAAACAATTCATCAAAAAATAAATGCAGATCATTTTATACGTGTTAGTAAATCGTATATCGTAAATACACAACATATTAATTCTTTTGATAATCATACAATTTATATTAAAGAATTTGAAATACCAATGGGGGAGACGTATCGTTCAGATTTTATGCTAAAATATTCGATAGGAATATTAGATTAAAGTTTCTAAAAAAGAATAAAATAAAAAAGCCAAACATTGCTGTTTGGCTTCTTGTGACCTGGCTGGGGCTCGA
>NZ_DINY01000007.1:30128-91746 GCF_002426075.1 Empedobacter sp. UBA5528
TGAGCTACCAGGTCTCCGTTTTTTCGGACTGCAAATATACGATTATATCTGAGTTTACAAAACGAAAGACGTTTTTATTTTTTTATATAAAAAAGAACGTTTTGACTAAGTGACCTGGCTGGGGCTCGAACCCAGGACCCCAACATTAAAAGTGTTGTGCTCTACCAACTGAGCTACCAGGTCGGTTTCTTAAATCGAGTGCAAATATAGGGCGTTTAATACTAATTTAACAAACGTTTTGTGAAGTTTTTTACAATTTATTAATTAATCATTTCGGTTTTAAGAACTTAAATTTAGATAAATTTTTAGTTTTTTTTTGAAAGATAGAATTTCGGATAAGAAAACTGAAAAAATAAGCCATAGAAACATCATTTTATATATTTGATAAATGATTTATATACTATATTTGTCATCCAGCAAATCTAAATCTATGTGAACCGAAATTATTTTCGGAACGCTATTTAAAGATTGAAATTTTAGAATGAAGAAGAATATACTATATATTATTATTGCTTTGTTTTCGATAGTGTCGTGTAAAAAATCTGACAACCCAGAGGCAGACGTACCCGATTCTGAATATGCAAACAATTGTAATCAGGAAACAAAAGATGCACATTTGTCTAATTTTGCATTGAAAGAATTAAAGGAATTAATAAAAGATCAACCACAGATTATTCATCAAAAATTGAATGATCGTTGTTTCAAGGTTTCTAAACTTGGAAAAAATTTATACATTCAAAATTCAGATCGTTTAGATTCTTTGAAGATTAAAAACAATAATCAAGGAACGATGTTTTTGAATAAAATAACAGCAATACAGGTTTCGCAAGAGATTGTTTATAAATTAACATATTCTTTTCCTATTAAATTCTTGAATCAATATAGAGCAGAAATCAAAAAAGATGCGCCAAAATCTAAATACCATCATTCAAATTCAATCGTTACTAACGAAGATTATCAAGTAACTTATAATGTTGAACGTTATGATGCAAGACGTTTGGAGAATACGTATTCATATCAAATTGATACGTTTGATGGATATGCGAGATTAACTATTTTTTATTCAGAAGACTTACCAGTAGACTAATCATGATTATTTCTTTAGTAGGATATATGGGTAGCGGAAAATCGACTACCGGAAAAGATTTAGCCAAAGCATTGGGTTTCGAATTTATCGATCTTGATGATTTTATCGAAAATAAATATCAAACAAAAATTAGTGAGATTTTTGAAAAAGAAGGCGAATTAGGTTTTCGTAAAAAAGAAAGAGAAGCCTTAAAAGAAGTTCTGACTTCAACAAACATTGTGCTTTCTTTAGGCGGTGGAACTCCTGTTTATTACGATAATATGAATGAGATTGCCAACAATTCAATTTCATTTTTCATGCGTGTACAATTACCGCAATTGGTGAAACGATTGGAAAATAAAAAAGAAACTCGACCTTTAATTGCTCATCTTTCTAATGAAGAAATGATGGAGTTTATTGCGAAACATTTATTTGAACGCAATCAATATTATGAAAAGGCAAAATATACAATCAGCATTTCAAACCAAAGTACATTAGAGATTTTGGACGAAATTATGAAACATCTTAAAAAGGAGAAGATTTGGAATTAATCCAAATCTTCTCCTTTTATAATGATACCTTCAGTATCTTCTCCTCCCTCTTCTAAATAATCATCCAAATCTCGACGATCTTTTTTCGTTGGTCGACCTTCACCTCTTTCACGATAATAATCTTGCGAAAGTTTACGAAGCTCTAACACATCATATTCTTCTTTTGGCGTTGTATCCACAATATGTAAGGTTAATAATTTAGCTCCAATTCTATTATTTGGCACTTGCAATACTTTAAAAGATAAATTTATTTGATCTTTTCTCACCTCAATCGCATCACCTGGAATTATATCTCGCGACGCTTTTGCTACATCTCCATTTACTTTTACACGATTTTTTTTAACCGCATCAGCCGCTAAAGATCTCGTTTTATAATATCTAACACTCCAAAGAAATTTATCTAATCTCATTTAAAACTGAATATTTGTTAGGTTAAACTAATATTTTTTCTAAATTCGCAATATAAATCGAAATAACATGATAAAGAAATTCTTCGTTACTTTAATTGCATGTTCTGCTGTTTTAGTAGGATGTAATAATGATGATGATAACGGTGTGAATAAAGAAACTAAGATTCCAGTTGAAGAACGTAATGCATTAGATGATGAAGCGATTCAACAATACATGGAAGATTTTTACTTCAACTCTAAAGGTGTACTTACAAAATTTGATACCATCAAAGGAAACGAAGATGATGCTTATCCAACATTAAAATCTTTAGCAAAGCAAGATGAATTAGGAATTTGGTATGCCGAAAATCCTAATCATAAAGGAACAGGAAAAACTATTATTTCTAATGATAGTACTTCTATTTATCTAAGTTCTATTTCAACATATTTTGTTGCAACAAATAGTACAGACTACAAAAGAAAATATGGTTCTTTGGATCAGTTTTATTACTCAAGTATAAATACTGGAGATGGTTCTGCTACGCAAGATCCAACTTTTTATTACTTTACACCAACAGCAACTGAAATTAAAAATGGGGTAAAAAGAGAACACATCGAATTAAAAAACTTTGTAGAAGGATTAAAACATTTCAAAACAACTGAACGTGCTACAACTGACTTGTATAACTTTCAAGGTGTAATTATTTTACCTTCTCGTTTAGCTTATGCGAGAAACAAATATTATGTTACAAGCACAGGATTGACTGAATTTTCAGCTTATAGAGATGCAACTATAATTTTCAATTTCGAATTACCTAAAATCGAAAAAAGAACAACAGAATAATTATCTTCAAAATAAGATAATCTTACAAAAACCATCTGTATTGATGGTTTTTTTTTATCTTTAAATTTCAAAATGTATTAGAATTAAACCTAAAAAATGAGTATAATAAAATCTATTATCGATAACGATTTCTATAAATTCACCATGCAATTTGGCGTTACAAAATTGTATCCAGATGTAATGGCGCGCTATAAATTCATTAACCGTGGTGAACATCAATTTCCTGAAGGTTTTGCGGAAGAACTGCAAAAAGAAATCAATGCAATGGCTTCGCTTTCTTTAACCAAAGACGAAAAAAATTTTTTCACAATAAATTGCCCTTATTTAAGTCCTGCTTATTTAGATTTTTTGCAAGGTTATCGCTATGATCCAAATGAAGTAAAAATCACTCAAAACGGTACTGATGTAGAAGTTCACGTAGAAGGATATTGGTATCGTACTATTTTATGGGAAGTTCCAATCTTGTGTTTGATTAGTGAAATTTTCTATAAATTAACAAATGCGCAACGCATTTCTAACGAAGAAATCACAAAACGTACAAGCGATAAAGTTGATTTATACAATCGTCTTGGCGTTACAGTTGCGGAATTTGGTACCCGTCGTCGTCACAGTTACGAAGTTCATGATGTGGTAATGAAAGAATTAACAAACCATAAAGGAAAAAGCTTTGTTGGAACTTCGAATGTTCACTTTGCGCATAAATATGGTGTAAAACCAATTGGAACACACGCTCACGAATGGTTTATGTTTCATGGTGCACGTTACGGATTCAAAATCGCGAATTCAATCAGTTTAGATCGTTGGGTAAAAGTTTATTATGGTGATTTAGGAATTGCTTTGACTGACACTTATACGTCGGATGTTTTCTTTGGACAATTTGATAAAAAATTATCTAAATTATTTGATGGTGTTCGTCATGATTCTGGAGATCCGATTGAGTTTGGAGAAAAAACAATTGCGCATTACGAAAAAATGGGCATCAATCCTTTATTCAAAACGATTATTTTCTCGGATGGATTAAATTCAGAAAAAGTGGAAATGATTACAAAAGCTTTCAAAGGAAGAATTGGATTATCATTTGGAATTGGAACCAACTTAACAAACGACACTGATTTAAAACCTATGAATATCGTGATGAAATTGACCGAAATTTCTTCTATTGATATAAAATGGACAGGTGTTGTAAAACTTTCGGACGAAAAAAATAAACATACCGGAACGCCACGTATGATTGCTCTTGCAAAAGAAATGTTAGATTTAGATGACATTCCATCACATGATGCGCCAGAAAATGATTAAGAATATTCTTTAAAATAAAAAATGGAACTCAATATTGAGTTCCATTTTTGTTATCATTTAATATAATGAAAGATTACTTATTCATTAAATCTTCGATTTCTTCTGCTTCTAACGGAATATTTTGCATCAAGTTGAAAGGTTTTCCTTCTTTCTGAATTACATAATCATCTTCCAAACGAATTCCAAAACCTTCTGCTGGAATATAGAATCCTGGCTCGTTTGTGAAAACCATTCCAGCCACAAAATCATCAGTCAATAAACCATAATCATGTGTATCTAATCCCATATGATGAGACGTTCCATGCATCATGTATTTTTTGTAAGCTGGCCAAGCTGGATCTTCGTTTTGTACATCTGCTTTATCCAACAAACCTAAACCTAACAATTCAGAAGTATAAACTTTTCCTAATTCTTCGTGGTATTTGTACCAATTATTCCCAGGAACTAACATCGTTTCCGCTTCTTTTTTACAACGTAAAACTGCATCATAAACTTCGCGTTGGCGTTTTGTATATTTTCCATTAACTGGAATTGTACGTGACATATCTGATGAATAATTTGCATATTCAGCTGCAACATCAAACAAAATCAAATCACCATCTTTACATTCTTGATTATTTTGAATATAATGCAACACATTTGCATTATTTCCAGACGCAATAATTGGCGTGTATGCAAAACCTTTTGAACGATTACGAAGAAATTCGTGAACAAACTCAGCTTCGATTTCGAATTCCCAAACTCCAGGTTTTACGAAATTTAAAATACGACGAAAACCTTTTTCTGTGATATCACACGCTTGTTGAATCAATTGAATTTCTTCTGGTTCTTTTACAGAACGTAAACGTTGCAAAATAGGATTTGAACGTAAATAAGTATGTCCAGGATAATCTACTTTCAATTGTTTTACAAAACGATCTTCGCGCGTTTCTACTTGAGGTGCTTCTGTTACGCGATAATGCTCATTTTTATTTACATAAACATTATCTGCTTCTACCATCAATTTGCGCAAAACATTTGGTAAATCTTGTAACCAAAGTACAGTTTTGATTCCAGAAACTTCTGTTGCTTGAGCTTTTGATAATTTTTCTCCTTCCCAAACTGCAATATGATCGTTTGTTTCACGAACAAATAATACTTCCTTATATTTAGGATCGTAAGCGTCAGGAAAAATTAATAAGATAGATTCTTCTTGATCAACTCCAGATAAATAAAAAATATCACGATGTTGTGCAAACGGTAACGTAGAATCTGAAGAAATTGGATAAATATCGTTAGAATTGAAAATAGCAAGAGAACGAGGTTTCATTGCTTTTACAAATTTCGCTCTGTTCTTTACGAATAACTCGCTTGGAATAGGATTGTATTTTGTTGTCATAAAATTTTACATTAATTATTATGACCAAATTTAAGAAGATGTTTTTAGAAAAAAAAGGAAAACCCTCGCAGAAACGAGGGTTTTAACCTTAACCAACCTAAACCTATGAAAAAGCCATTAGCCTTTTATGTTGACAAATGTAAGCTACTTTTTTTAAACTGCAAATTTTTTTTAAAAAAAGTCAATATTTTTTGAAGATCAATATGATAAAACGATAATATTCAATAAATAAGGTTTTAATAAAAATTCAATAAATATTCATTTGTAATATTTGGATTATTATTTATATATTTGCACCTCGAATTTTAGTATAAATAATAACTTAAAAGAAGTTAAAAATGACACATTACGAAACTGTTTTCATTTTGACTCCCGTTCTATCTGATTCTCAGGTAGAGGAAGCAGTTAATAAATTCAATGACTTTGTTACTGCTAACGGTGGTGAAATCGTAGCAAAAGAGAACTGGGGCTTAAAAAAATTAGCTTACCCAATTCAAAACAAAAGAAATGGATTCTACCACTTAGTAGAATTTAAATCAGACAATAACGAGTTAGTTTCTCAATTAGAAGTTGCTTACAAACGTGATGAGCGTGTAATCCGTTTCTTAACTGTGAAATTAGACAAACACGGTATGGACTGGGCAGAAAAACGTAGAACAAAATTAAAGTCTAACTCTAACAAATAAGCAAAGCTATGGCAATTGACGATTTAGCAAAAAAAGCAGCTGGAGGTAGCGAATCAGAAATCCGTTATTTATCTCCTTTAGATATCGAAACACAATCAAACTCAAAATATTGTCGTTTCAAAAAATTTGGAATCAAATACGTTGACTATAAAGACGCTGATTTCTTAATTCAATTCGTGAATGAGCAAGGTAAAATTTTACCTCGTCGCTACACAGGAACATCTTTAAAATACCAAAGAAAAGTTTCTAAAGCGATCAAAAGAGCTCGTCACTTAGCATTAATGCCATTTATTGGTGATCAATTAAAATAATAACCTAAATATTAAAATATCATGAACGTAATTTTAAGACAAGATGTAGAAGGTTTAGGTTTTGAATTTGAAGTTGTTTCAGTAAAACCTGGATACGCACGTAACTTCTTAATCCCTCGTGGATTAGCATCAGTTGCAACTCCAAATAACGTAAAAGCATTAAACGAAGTTTTAGAAGCTCGTAAAGCAGAAGAAGCTACATTAATCGCTGCAGCAAAAGAAAAAGCAGCTAAATTAGATGGTTTAGTTGTTAAAATCGACGCTAAAGTTGGTTCTGGAGACAAATTATTTGGATCTATCAACAATGCAGATTTAGCAGAAGCTTTAGTAAAAGCTGGTGTTGAAATCGAGAAGAAAAACATTAGAATCCCTGGAAACACTATCAAACGTTTAGGAAAATACGAAGCTAAAGTTCGTTTCCACAGAGATGTTGAAGTAGATTTCGGATTTGAAATTGTACCAGATGCTGCATCTATCAAAGCTGCTGAAGAAGCTGCTAAAACTAGAGCAGAATTAGCTAAATTAGATGCTCAAAAAGCAGCTAACGCTAATAAAGAAGAAGGTTCTTTCTTTAACTTCGATAACCCAATTTACGCTAACGACAAAAAAGCGAAAAAAGAGGAAGTATCAGAAGAAGTTGCTACAGAAGAAGCTCCATCTACAGAAGAATAATTATTATTCAACTATATATAAAAAAACCTCGCAATTGCGAGGTTTTTTTATGCTTTTATTTTAGATAATCTAACGTATTTACTTCTTTAAACTTTGGCGAACGTCGTAAGAAATCTTTGAAGAAAGCCGTATGCGTAGCACCCATTAATACAAAAATACGATCGTCTTTTGTAATCGGCACATTGTTCATATTTGAGAACATAGCTAAATTTCTATGATAATATTTCGCCGCTTGCTCTGCTCCTACTGGATATTTTTTGTATGAAACCGTCGTTAACATATCCGCATTAACTGCAACAGAAAAATCTAAAAATTCTGGTTGATTATAGTACTGCAATAACTCTTTTAATTTTACATCTTTTTTTGTTACTCCATTTTTCGATTCATTATTTCGGAACATTTCAATGTATCTTTTGAATGTAATCGAATCATCTTGCTCTTTCAACAAATCACCAAGCATATAAAGATAATCTTCTTGATAATTAATTCCGTAAATTTTCTTCGATCCGCTTAGTCTCCCAACTTCATAAGCCAATAACTCAACTTCGTTTGGATTTTCAAACTTCATTTTAGGATTAAGTAAATAATCTTGAAAAAGTTTATTCAACACTTTATTGCGAGAAGGATTTTGTTCAACTAAAATAATTGTAGGTTTAAAAGCCGCAATCTGCTTTGCTATTTCATGTATTTGACGAACATTATCTTGGTTATTCTCATCAAATTCAGTCGTACTTGCATCTGGAGTATATCCCATGTGAAAAGTTCCCATATTAAGAACTGGAATAGCATCATCAAATTTTGTTTGAAATTGATATTTTGTTTGAGCAGATAAATTCATAGTACCAATAAATGTAGCAATTGCAATAAATAAGTTTTTCATTTGAGTTAATTTTTAATTATGATTCAAATTTCTATGATTCTGAAAAAATTGACTTTTATTTATCGACTAACCCATTTGAATAATCGACGAATCACTTCACTTTTATGTAGAAAAGAATCTAATTTTACAAAAAACAAAAACAATGGAAGATGATAAAAAAAATTTAAGCTTCTCAAATCAAAAAAGCGTATTTATACTTTTAGGTTTTTGGGTTATTTACATTCTGTTTGATTACATAACAATTGGATTAGTTAATCTAACTAACGGAAATTCATTTTTTAAATCAATTACATTATTTGCATCAACAATGTATATTGTTCAGTTAATTACAATTTTTATTATCTATTTTTTTATTGCCCCCTATTTTCTTAAAAAAATAAATTGGAAATCGATATTATTCTCTATAGTATGTTCCTTTACAACATTCATTATTGTTCGTTATTTTATTGAGCAAATTATTACAGATTTTTTGTTCCATAAAGTCAATTATTTTGAAGGAACAACGATTAGTTTTTACATTTACGACAATTTACATTATGGTTCTTTTATCGTTTTTTCGTCACTTTTTTTATGGATGACATTTCATTCAATCCATACACTAAAACAAAATAACATCATTGAAAAAGAGAAAAAAGAAGCTGAAATTATTTTTTTAAAATCTCAAATAAATCCTCATTTTTTGTTTAATACACTCAATAATATTTATAGTTTGGTGAGTGTAAATTCTCCTCATTCGTTAAAAGCAATCGAAAATTTGAGTGCAATTATGCGTTTTACAACCTACGAAACCAATAAAGATAAAATAGAAATTGAACGAGAAATTGATTACATCAATCAATATTTAGATTTGGAGCAGATTCGTTATGGAGAAAAATTTTATGTCGAAAAAGAATTTTTGATTGAGAATTCTAAAAAATTAATTCATCCATATATTATTTCGCCTTTAATCGAAAATGCAATAAAACATGGTGTTGTAAAAGACATTAATCATCCAATTAAAATCAATTTAAAAACTAATTCTGAATACCTTGAGATTTCCGTTTCAAATAAAATTAATCAACATCAAAAAGATGAAACTTCAGGAATTGGATTAACGAATTTGAAAAAAAGATTGAATTATTATTTCGGAAATAATTATACTTTCGAAATTAAAAACGATTATGAAACCTTTCATATTTACTTAAAAATTCCATTAAATGACGAAAATTAAGTGTATTATTTTAGACGATGAACCTTTAGCTGTTGAATTATTGAAAAAACATGCTTCTGAAAATGAAAATTTAATTGTTTCACTTGCAACAACTGAAGTTTTTGAAGCAATTGATTTTCTCAAAAATAATAAAGTTGATCTTATTTTCACAGATATTCAAATGCCCGAATTGACTGGAATTCAGTTGATGAAAATCCTTGATCATTCTCAGAAATTCATTGTCACAACAGCTTATCAAGATTATGCTTTAGAAAGTTTTAATTTTCATGTGGTTGATTATTTATTGAAACCTATTACGAAAGAACGTTTTGATGCCTCTATAAAAAAATATGTTGATTTTTTTCAAACGACATCAACTAAAAATCAGTCGACTTATTTGTTTGTAAAAGCAGATGGAAAGCAAGTAAAAATTAATTTTTCAGATTTAATTTACATTGAAGGTTTGAAAGATTATATTCGAATTCATACCAAAACTGAAAAAATATTAGTCTTAGAAACTATGAAATCTTTCGAAGAAAAATTACCAAATCATTTCAAAAGAATTCATCGTTCGTATATCATCAATCTTGATTTTTTAACTTCTATTGATGGAAATTCTGTTTATCTCAATCAGAAAATTTTACCAATTGGAGAAACTTATCGAAAAGAAATGAAGGATTTTGGTTAAGAATTATTAAGAACAAAAAATACTTGTCTTTTCGAGCTTGTCGAAAAATCTCAGATTCTTCATTTCGTTAACACTGCATTCAGAATGACAATAACAAAAAACTCCAACTTTAAAGGTTGGAGTTTTTTGTTTATATATTTCTTGTTCGTTGTATCAGCAACATATCAGCCAAAACCATCGCAGCTAAACTTTCTACAATAGGAACGGCTCTTGGAACAACACAAGGATCGTGACGACCTTTTCCATGCATTTCTACCATTTTGCCATCTGCATTCAACGTTGTTTGTTCTTGCATTAATGTCGCAACTGGCTTGAAAGCAACTTTAAAATAAATATCCATTCCATTTGAAACTCCACCTTGTATTCCTCCAGAATAATTGGTTCTTGTTGTTCCATCTTGGTTGAATTGATCATTCATTTCTGAACCTTTCATCGATGTAGAAGCAAAACCTTCGCCGTATTCAAAACCTTTTACGGCATTTATCGACATCATCGCCTGTCCTAAACGTGCATGCAATTTATCAAAAATTGGTTCACCTAAACCAACTGGCACATTTTGAATAACACAAGTTACTTCACCTCCAATTGTATCACCTTCTTTGCGAATTTCTTTGATACGATTAATCATTTTTTCTGCCATTTCTAGATCTGGACAACGAACTGCCGTTTCTTCAATTTTAGAAAAATCTAATGTAGAATAATCATTATCCAACTTCAACTCACCTACTCCGCTTACATAAGCTGTAATATTGATATTTGGAATCACATGTTTTGCAACAGCACCACCAACAACCCAATTAGCCGTTTCTCGCGCAGAAGTTCTTCCTCCACCTCTATGATCGCGAACACCATATTTGGTTTCGTATGTAAAATCGGCATGAGAAGGACGAAAAACGTCTTTTATATGATCGTAATCGTGAGATTTTTGATTATCATTCGGAATAATAAACCCGATAGAAGCACCTGTTGTTTTTCCTTCAAAAATACCTGAAAGAAATTGTACTGTATCTGGTTCTTTTCGTTGTGTCACAATTGCAGATTGTCCTGGTTTACGACGATCTAATTGCGCTTGTATCCAATCAAAATCTAATTCGATTCCACTTGGAACGCCATCAATTACACCTCCAATCGCTACACCATGACTTTCGCCAAAAGTTGAAATTTTAAATAGTCTTCCGAATGTATTCACAATAGTATATGTGTTTTTTGTTTTTATTTTTCGAATTGATAAATCACTGCATTAACATTCATTGCAGCTCCAACAGAAGCTAAAATAATTATATCATTTGCGTGAAATTGATGAGGAGCTAATTCTCCTTTTTTTATTAAATCAAACATTGTAGGAACCGTTGCTACAGATGTATTTCCTAAGAATTGAACCGTCATTGGATCAATTTTTTCTGGTACAGCTACACCATATAATTTGTATAAACGCTCTATCATTGCATGATCCATTTTTGCATTTGCTTGGTGCAATAAAATTTTATCAATATCGGTAATTGATAAATTTGTTTCATCTAACAATTCTTTAATTGCTGGTGGAACATTTTTTAATACGAATTCGTAAACTTTACGACCTTTCATATTAATTGTTTTGATTGAACCTTTATAATCTGGATTTGCAGAACGTCCATTTGTCAAGTAAGCCAATTCATCACCTGTATAACTTAACGTTTCGTGATTGATGATTCCATATTTATAATCAGCTTCTTTCGCTTCCAAAACAACTGCTCCTGCTCCATCTGCAAAAATCATCGCAGAACGATCATGCGGATCTACAGCACGAGATAACGTATCAGAACCGATTACCAAAACTTTCTTTGCAATATTTGCTTGAATAAATTGATGTCCTAAAATCAATGATTCTATCCAACCTGGACAACCAAATGTCATATCATAAGGTTTACATTTTAGGTTTTTGATTCCTAAATTGTGTTTTACTTTTGCCGAAATTGACGGCATAATATCAATTTGATGACCAACAGGATCAATATCTCCAAAATTGTGCCCAACGATTATATAATCTAATTCTTCTGGATTAACGCCAGATTCTTCAATTGCTTTTTTAGCAGCAAAAGTTGCGATATCAGAATTTAATAAATCATCTTCTACATATCTTCTTTCTCTGATTTCTGTAATTTCCTCAAATTTACGCGTAATTTCTTCACCAGTTTTATCCAAACGATTTCCACTTTCGTCATAAAATTCGTGGTTAACAAAATCTTCGTTCGTAACAATTCTATTTGGTAAATAGTGTCCAGAACCTGTAATTACAGAGTTTATCATATTAATATTGTTCAATTTTAATAAAAAAATAATAGCGACAAAGTTACACATTTCATTAAAATAGTCATGAAAAATATGTAATAACTCATGCCGAAATTAATAAAGTATAATTAATTTAGCAGCATGAAAAAAAATCCTTCATTAATTGGTCTTTTAATCGTCTGTGGATTAGCTGCTTTGATCGTTGTTGTTTATAACACTTTTTTGAGCAAAAAAGATGGGTATGTGATTGACAATCCATCAAACAAAACCTTGACAATCAAAATTAACGATAAAGATTTTACAATTGCACCGCAACAAAATGCAAGAGTAGACTTGAAAAAAGGAAAAGCGCATATCGTTTATAGTTTTAATAACAAAAATGTAGATACAGTTGTAGATATTACGAGAGCAAATGGTTTTATAAATCCAACGCATCAAGAATATTATACATTTACACGACCTTATGGTGTTAGAAAAAATAAAGATTCTATCTTTTTATCAAACAATATTGCAATAGATAACAAGATTTATCACGGAATTATCGAAAAATCTTCTCAATTATACATCGAAAACTTTTACTATAACATCGATCAAGATTATCCTAAAATGTTCATAAAAAGTAGTGGAAGCGAGAAAGCAACTGATTNNCAAAATATTTAACAAAGAAGATTTTAAACAATTTTATTTCGAGAATTACGAATAAGATTTAGATTTTATAACTTTACAAAATGGCAAATCATCAACACGATGCAGTAACTCCTTACGAAGCATCAGATCTAAATAAAAAGAAACAAGTCGAGCAAATGTTCGATAATATTTCGCCAAAATACGATTTATTAAACCGTGTTTTATCAATGGGAATCGACATTCAATGGCGAAAAGATGTTATCAAAATGGTAAAAGCTTCTCAACCAAAAACGATTTTAGATATCGCGACTGGAACAGGAGATTTGGCAATTATGATGGGTAAAAATACCGATGCAAAAATTACTGGATTAGACTTATCTAACGGAATGTTGGAAGTTGGTCGCAAAAAAGTAAAAGAAGCTGGATTAGAAAATCGTATCGAAATGGTACAAGGTGATTCGGAAAATTTACCTTTTCCTGATAACACTTTTGACTGTGTAACCGTATCTTTTGGTGTTCGTAATTTTGAAAACCTAGAGAAAGGTTTAGCAGAAATTAATCGTGTTTTAAGACCTGGAGGAACTTTCGTTATTTTAGAATTTTCTTATCCTACAGCTTTTCCAATGAAACAGTTGTACACATTTTATTCTAAAAATATTTTACCTGCAATTGGTAAAATGGTTTCGAAAGATCAAAGTGCTTATACCTATTTACCAGATTCAGTTCGTGCTTTTCCACATGGAGAAGAAATGAAAAACATTCTGAAAAGTGTAAAATTTACACAACCTATTGATAAAAAACTTACTTTTGGTATTGCAAGCATTTATAAGAGTATAAAATAAATTTGCTTGTTATTCGTTGAAAGTCTATGAGAAAAAATCTAATCATCGCATTATCGTTAACTGTTGCTAGCATTGCAAATGCGCAGTTTCGCCCTAATAATGACAGAAGCGAAAACAGAACTGAAACTGATCAGAAAAAATTTAGTTTTGGATATTTCTTGGGAACTAATATGATGAGTTACAAGATTGTTCCAAAAGCACAAACAAATCCATTGCCAGGAACTCCTCAAATTCCAGAAGATGATGGAGTAAATGAACACGGTTTAGTTTATTTAGATCAAGAAAGTAAAGCTGGTTTCTCTGTTGGATTAATCGCAAAAATGCGAGTAAATGATTATATTGATTTAAAATCAGAACCAGGATTGCATTTTGCGCAACGTATTTTACATTTCAATAACTATTTAGATCCAGTAACTGGTGAAACTATTGATGATCCATCTAAAGTGATGCGTGAAGTAAAATCTACTTATATCGAAATCCCATTGTTACTTAACTTTCACGGAGATCGTTGGTTCAATACACGTCCATATATTCAAGGAGGTTTGGGTTATCTAATGAATTTACAATCGAACGAAAATAAAGAAGACGATAACGCTACTGGAGTTTTCAGAACAACAACGAATAACTTTAACTGGCAAGCAGAAATTGGAGTTGAAATTTATTTCAAACGATTTAAACTTACACCAGCTCTAAAAGGTATGTTCTTCTTTAATAATGAAATTGTTCCTGATAATTCTACTATAGATGACCCTAGAAATCCTGGAAGTCAAATAACAGTACCATATTGGACAGGAAGTTTAAATTCATTATCAACCAGAGCATTTGTTTTTTCTCTAAAATTTGAATAAAAATTTAAAGTCATAATCATAAAATAATAAAAACCATAAATAATATAATCACATGAATTTTCAATTATCGGAAGAACAATTAATGATTCAAGAAGCTGCTCGTGATTTCGCTAAAGCCGAATTATTACCAGGAGTTATCGAACGCGACGAAACATCTACTTTCCCAACTGATGCAGTAAAAAAAATGGGAGAACTTGGATTCTTAGGTATGATGGTTGACCCAAAATACGGAGGATCTGGTTTAGATAGTGTTTCTTATGTCATTGCAATGGAAGAAATAGCTAAAGTTGATGCTTCTGCTGCTGTTGTCATGTCAGTTAACAACTCTTTGGTTTGTGCTGGTATGGAAAAATATTGTAACGAAGATCAAAAACAAAAATATTTAGTACCATTAGCTTCTGGTCAAGTGATTGGAGCATTTTGTTTATCTGAGCCAGACGCTGGTTCTGATGCAACTTCTCAAAAAACTACTGCGGTAGATATGGGAGATCACTATTTATTAAATGGTACAAAAAACTGGATTACGAATGGTGGAACAGCTTCTACTTATTTAGTAATCGCTCAAACTGATCCAGAAAAAGGTCACAAAGGAATCAATGCTTTCATCGTAGAAAAAGGATGGGCAGGCTTCGAAATTGGACCAAAAGAACAAAAAATGGGAATCCGTGGTTCTGACACACATTCATTATTCTTTAATGATGTTAAAGTGCCAAAAGAAAACCGTATTGGTGAAGACGGATTTGGATTTGCTTTCGCAATGAATGTCTTAAACGGAGGACGTATTGGTATCGCTTCTCAAGCTTTAGGAATTGCACAAGGTGCTTATGAATTAGCGTTAGATTATGCAAAAATTCGTAAAGCATTCAAAACAGAAATCATCAATCACCAAGCTGTTGCATTCAAATTAGCAGATATGGCAACTAATATTACAGCTGCTCGTATGTTATGTTTTAAAGCTGCGGTTGAGAAAGACGAAGGAAAAGATATTTCTATTTCTGGTGCAATGGCAAAACTATTTGCTTCTAAAACAGCGAACGAAGTTGCTTCGGAAGCCGTTCAAATTCATGGAGGAAATGGTTATGTTCGCGAGTATCATGTAGAACGTATGATGCGCGATGCAAAAATTACTCAGATTTACGAAGGAACATCAGAAATTCAAAAAATTGTAATTTCGAGAGGAATTGCTAAATAATTTTAAATAAATATAATTATTTTTTATCTTTATAAGACATCTGTTAATGACAGATGTCTTTTTTTATTTATTTAATCAAAAAACAATACGTCGTATATTTGTGGCGGAAAAAATATAAAGAAGATGAAAATTTTTAGATTCGGACCAAAAGGTCAGGAGAAATCAGGTGTAATCATCGATGAGAAAAAATTCGATGTTTCAGCATCAGGAATTATTTATGATGATGATTTTTTTGGAAATACAGAAAAACAAGAAACTTTACAAAAATATATCGAGCTTAACATTAACAGCTTGCCATTAGTTGAAGATGATGTACGTATTGGTACACCTTTAACTCGCCCAGGAAAAATTGTTTGTGTAGGTCTTAACTTTGATGATCACGTAAAAGAAACAGGTTTACAACAACAAGCAGAACCGATTATGTTTATCAAAGCTAATCAATCGTTTAACGGACCAGAAGACGGAATTATGCAACCAAATGGTTCTACAAAAATGGACTGGGAAACAGAACTTTGTATTATTATTGGTGAAAAAGCAAATAATGTAACGGAAGAAGAGGCAATGAATCACGTATATGGTTATGCCTTAATTAATGATATTTCTGAGCGTGCTTTCCAAACAGAACGTGGAGGAACTTGGGACAAAGGAAAAGGATGTGATACATTTGCACCTGTTGGACCTTTTATTGCAACAAAAGACGAAATCGAGGATGTAAATAATTTACGTGTTTGGTTAAAATTAAACGGAGAATTAATGCAAGATGGTAATACAAGTGATTTTATTTACCGTATTCCTAAATTAATTTCTTACCTATCTCAATTTATGTCTTTCTTACCTGGAGATATTATTTCTACAGGTTCACCTGCAGGATCAGGAATGGGAAAAACACCTCAAGTTTGGCTAAAACCAGGAGATGTTATCGAATATGGAATTGAAGGTTTAGGTTCTACAACTCAAACTATTTTACCTTTCTCAAGAGGTTAAAATAAGATATCTTACAATAAAAAAAACCGTGCAATTTAAATTTTGAATTGCACGGTTTTTAAATTTTGTTTAGCGTCATACTTAATTGATTAAACAATAAAACGAATTCTTTTTCATACAATCAATCGATTAAATAGAACGTCTAATTCGAAAAAAATATTGGATATTCAATTAATTAACGTAATTTTGCAAACGTTTTGACAACCATCTAAATGGTACAAATCCATCAAAATGACGAATAATTCCTAAAATCTTTTGGGAAAACAGAATCATTTTGTACATTTGCACCCCGATCGGATTGTCGGTAATTTATAAAATATTAAAAATCAAGATAGTGGACACGTTAAGTTACAAAACTTCATCAGCCAACAAAGAAACTGCTCAGAAAGAATGGGTAGTTGTGGACGCTTCTGACTTATCATTAGGTCGTTTAGCGTCAGGTGTTGCGAAGCTTATCAGAGGTAAGCACAAAACAAACTTCACTCCTCATGCAGATTGTGGAGATTATGTAATTGTTTTAAACGCTGACAAAATTCAATTAACAGGTAACAAATGGGATGACAAATTATACATCCGTCACACAGGTTACCCAGGTGGACAAAGATCATTAACTGCGAAAGAAGTTTTTGCAAAAGATCCTGTACGCTTAATCGAAAAGTCAGTAAAAGGAATGTTACCTAAAAATAAATTAGGTAGTAAATTATTGACTAATTTACATGTATTTGTTGGTACTGAGCACAATCACGAAGCTCAACAACCAAAACAAATCGATATTAACGAATATTTATAATCTAATTCCATGGCAATAGTTCATAAAATCGGACGTAGAAAAACATCTGTTGCTCGTGTATACTTACAAGAAGGTAATGGAGAAATCTTCATTAACGGGCGCGAGTTAGCAATCTACTTCCCTACAGCAGTATTACAATACAAAGTAGAACAACCATTTTTAATCACTGGTACAAAAGAGAAATACAATGTAGATATCAAAGTATTTGGTGGTGGAATCACTGGTCAAGCTGAAGCAATTCGTTTAGCTATTTCTAGAGCTTTATGTGAAGTTGACGCAGATTTTCGTTTACAATTAAAACCAGAAGGGTTATTAACACGTGACCCACGTATGGTTGAACGTAAAAAATTCGGTCAAAAGAAAGCGCGTAAGAAATTCCAATTCTCTAAACGTTAATTTATTCAATTCATTAAAAAATCCATTTTCCGTTGGTTTAGCATCTAAACAAATAAGGCTAGAATTCTTCGACCACTTGTTTGTTGCTTGTTGAGATAACGGAACGTAAACTAAAAAAAAGAAAATGGCAAAAGTAAATGTAAAGGACTTATTAGGTGCTGGTGTGCACTTTGGTCACTTAACAAGAAAATGGAATCCGGCTATGGCTCCTTATATTTTTATGGAGAAAAACGGAATCCACATCATCGATCTTCACAAAACTGCAGTGAAATTAGATGAAGCATCTGAAGCTTTAGGAAAAATTGCTGCATCTGGACGTAAAGTTCTTTTTGTTGCAACTAAAAAACAAGCAAAAGATGTTGTAGCTAAGCATGCTGAAGAAATCAACATGCCTTATATTACAGAACGTTGGCCTGGTGGGATGTTAACTAACTTTGTTACTATCCGTAAAGCAGTTAAAAAAATGAATTCAATCGATCGTATGAAAAAAGACGGTACGTTTGAAACACTATCTAAAAAAGAAAGATTACAAGTTGATCGTCAAAGAGCATCTTTAGAGAAAAACTTAGGTTCTATCGCTGATATGACACGTTTACCATCTGCAGTATTTATTGTAGATATCGTACGTGAGCACATAGCTGTAGCAGAAGCTCAAAAATTGGGTATTCCAATCTTTGCAATGGTTGATACAAATACTGACCCTCGTCAAGTAGATTTCCCAATCCCTGCAAATGATGATGCTTCTAAATCTATCGATATCATCTTATCTACAGTAGCTGATTCTATCAAAGCTGGTTTATCTACACGTAAAGCAGAAAAAGAAAAAGCAAAAGAAGGTAAAGAAGAAGGAGCTGAAACAAAAGAAGCTTAACATTAACTTGATGATCAATTCATCGATATAATATACCTTGTAGCTCCTACACCACTTTGTGGTGTACGAGCTACTTTTATTTAAAATATTAAGAAACAAAATAAAAATATTACTATGAGCTACAAAGCAACAGCCGCTGAGGTAAGTAAATTAAGAAACGCAACTGGTGCGGGAATGATGGATTCTAAAAAAGCTTTAGAAGAAGCTGGTGGAGATTTCGATAAAGCTGTAGAAGTTTTACGTAAACAAGGACAAAAAGTAGCTGCTAAAAGAGCTGACCGTGATTCTACAGAAGGTGCAGTTATCGCTAAAGTTAACGCTGACCAAACTAAAGGTATCGTTATCGCTTTGAACTGTGAGACTGACTTCGTTGCTAAAAATGAAGCTTTCGTTGCTATGGCTAACGAAATCGCTGATTTAGCTTTGACAGTTAACTCTAAAGAAGAATTATTAGCTTTACCATTCGCAGGAATTACAGTTGGTGAAAAATTAACTGAGCAAACAGGTGTTATTGGAGAAAAAATCGAAATTGGTACTTTCCAAGCTATCGAAGGTGCTATCGTTAATTCTTACATCCACGCTGGTAACAAAATTGGTGCTGTAGTTTCTTTATCTGCTAACGTAGAAGGTGCTTCTGAAGTAGCTCGTGACGTTGCTATGCAAGTTGCTGCTATGAACCCAGTAGCATTAGATGAAACTTCTGTTGCTCAATCTGTAATTGACACTGAATTATCTATCGCTAGAGAAACTTTAGTTGCAGAAGGTAAACCAGAAAACATGATTGAAAACATCGCTCAAGGTAAATTACAAAAATTCTTCAAAGAGAATACATTAGTTCACCAAGCGTCAATCAAAGACGGAAAAACTTCTGTTCAAGATATCGTTAAAGCTGTTAACGCTGACTTGAAAGTAACTGGATTTATCCGTTACAGCTTATAATAAGCTTATAATAAGTTTATAATTTTTATTATATATCTTAAAGTGATGCTAAATTTTAGCATCACTTTTTTGTTTGGTATATATTTTGAAATGTTTGTTTTATAATTATTTATTTTTATATTTGTTAGGATTACAAGCATATGAAACACTTTATACTATTTATAACTATATTTTTATTCACCATAACATCTGCTTCAGCTCAGTCGAGATTTGATCAGGATAAAGGCTCTGTTAGTATTTATCCAAATCCTGCGAGTTCTACATTTACAATAAAATTTGACAATCCATCAAAGGCAAGTTCGGTGTCGATATATTCGATTATTGGAAATGAAGTGATGAATAAAAAATTAGACGGAAGCCAAAAAGCAAACTTTAACGTACAAAGTTTGAAAAAAGGAAAATACATTGTTCGCGTTTTTAATGAAGATGGAACAACAGAAACACAATCCTTGATTAAGAATTAAGATTATTCATATATAAAACAAAAAAGCTTCTCAAAATTTGAGAAGCTTTTTTGTTTGTAATTAGAAAGACTATTTTGCTTTCTTATAATTTTCTTCAACTTGTTTCCAATCCAAAACATTGTTAAACGCTTTCAAATAATCATCGCGTTTGTTTTGGTATTTTAAATAGTAAGCATGTTCCCAAACATCAATTCCTAAAATTGGCGTTCCTGCGATCTCTGCTCCTGGCATCAATGGATTATCTTGATTTGCTGTACTTGTAACCGCCAAACTTCCGTCCGCTTTCACAACCAACCAAGCCCAACCAGAACCAAAACGTTTAGAACCCGCTTCGTCCAATTGTTTGATTAATTCTTCTGTAGAACCAAATGTTGCTTCAATCTTCGCTTTAAGATCTCCTGTAGGGGCTTTCTGTGGCGTTGGAGACATAATATCAAAATATAGCATGTGATTGTAATATCCACCAGCATTGTTGCGTAAAGCAGCATTATTCATATCCATTTTTTTCAAAATATCTACAATATCATTCGATTTGATATTTGCTTCTTTTAGCGCTGTATTCAATTTGTTGATGTATCCTAAATAATGTTTAGAGAAATGAACTTCCATTGTTTTTGCATCAATGTATTCGTTCAATTCATCGTAACCATATTTCAAAGGTTTAATTTGGAAAGTTCCTGGGTCAGCTTTAACATCTGTAGGATTTCCAACAGGCTCTGCAACAGCTTGCACTGTATCTTGTTTTACAACTTCTTTAGTTGTTGAGTCAGCATTTTCTTTCTTCGTTTCGCATGACTGAACAAAGAAAAGAACACCCAAAACTGACATCAAAAATATACCCTTTTTCATCTTATTCTTTTATGTAGTTTACTTATGATATTAATATTTCTACTAAAATATACTAAAACTATCGAATATAAAATTGATTTCTTTTAATTTTCTGTTAAAATGGAGATTATCATCTAAATCAATAAAGGTAATTTGTTTGTATATTTGATTCATGGATATTGAAATTAATAAAGAAGAATTAAATGATCTAGTTGATAAATTATATTTATTAACTGAAGATTATAAAAATTTGGCTAAAGAAATTTTTAAATATAAAGCTATGAAAGTTGATTTTATTGCTCTTAGTATTTTAAATAGAGCTATGTCAATTAATGAAGGTTTTAGATTATTATTTCAAGAAAATAATTTTTACTCTGCAACTCATCTAATTAGAATACAAATGGATAATCTAATTAGATATAATTCTATCCTAGTTGCTAAAGACGATAGTTATATTGATTATATATTAGACGGAAAAGAAATCAGAAAATTCCGCGATAGCATTTTAAAAAAGAATTTCAATGATGCTTATTTAGTTGAACAAATTTCAAAAAAATTTCCAGAAATAAAAATTTTATACAAAAAATACTGTGGCTTTATTCATTTTAGTAACGAACATTTAGAAAGAATAAAAACCTTTCCTAATATTGAAAATGTAAAATTTCGTGTAGAGATAGGTAATTTCGAAAATTATTCACATCAAGAAAAAGTAGAAATTGTATCTGATATGATTACTATTTCATTATTTATTTTTAATCAAATCAATTATTGGACCGAAGCAAAAAAGACCATAAAATAAAAAAACCTTCCATTCGGAAGGTTTTCTTGTTATATAGAGTTTCTTAATCTCTTTTATAATCTACAACAGCTTCTATAAAAGCTTGTGCATTTTCAACTGGAATATTTGGTAAAATTCCGTGACCTAAATTGGCAATATATTTATACGGACCAAAATCGTCAATCATTTCTTTTACCATTTGCTGAATAGTTTCTGGTGGCGATAACAAACGAGAAGGATCAAAGTTACCTTGTAACGTCTTTTTGAAACCTGTAAACTCACGCGCTAATTGTGGCGTAATCGTCCAATCAACACCCAAAGCAGATGCTTTAGAATCTGCCATTTTCTCTAAAGCAAACCAACAACCTTTTGCAAAAACAGTTACAGGAACTACTTTAGAAACTTCGTTTACAATTTGCTCGATGTATTTCCAAGAAAATTCATCATAATCTTTTGGCGATAACATTCCACCCCAAGAATCAAAAATCTGAATCACATTTGCACCATGTTCCACTTTTTTCAACAAATATTGAATCGTTGTTTGTGTAATTTTTTCTAATAATTGGTGTGCTGCAACTGGATTTTGGAAACAAAAACCTTTCGCTTGATCAAAAGATTTAGAACCACGACCTTCCACTGCATAACACAACAATGTCCAAGGCGAACCTGCAAAACCAATCAACGGAATTTTATTGTCCAACTCTTTCTTTGTAATATCCATCGCTGCATAAACGTATCCTAACTCTTCTTCAACATCAGGAATATAAACTTTTTCTACATCTTGAGCTGTACGAATAGGATTCTCTAACCAAGGACCAACACCAGGTTTCATCTCGAAATTCATTCCCATTGCTTGTGGCACAACCAAAATATCTGAAAAGATAATTGCTGCATCTAACGGAAAACGACGAATTGGTTGAACTGTAATTTCAGCCGCTAACTCTGGCGTTTGACAACGTGTAAAGAAATCATATTTATCTCTCAATTCGATAAACTCTGGTAAATAACGTCCTGCTTGACGCATCATCCACACTGGCGGACGCTCTACATCCTCACCTCTCAATGCTTTTAAAAGCAAATCATTTTTTATCATTGATGTATTTTTTTATATTTTCAATAACTACTTCCACCAATGGTGTTTGCGCAGTTATAATTTCATGATTTGGATAAACTTCTTCTATCGCAGAAGTTGTTGTATTTCCGATTGTAAAAATACGCGAACTTTCTGAAATTTCATTTTGTTGATGAAACGCTTTGAATGACAACGGACTAAAAAAAGCATACACATCAAATGTTTCATTTAATTGATAAACAATTTGCCCTGATTGATATGTTATAATTTGATTGACTTCGTGATTTGCTTTTGATAATTCATTCACCAACAAATCTCGACGGGAAGAACCACATAAGAAATTCCATTTCGGAGAATAATTTCCTGAAATTAATTTCGAAGCTAAATCTTCTGCATAATCTTCAACCAACACAACATCTCTGTTTTGCGCTTTTAGTTTTTCTGCCGTTTTTTTTCCAACAACAAAAAAATGACCATTCAATTCCAAATCTTGAATGGCATTTACAGTATTTTGACTCGTCACGATAAACTGATGAACGGATTCATCAATCTGTGCATAAATTTCATTTTTCGAAGTCAAATCGATTTGTAAAGTTGGTTTACAAACCACCTCAACATCAGTTCCAAATTCTTTTTCAAGCAATTCAGAAGAAATTAACTTCGTGAATAAAACCTTCGTTCGCACTATTTCGTTCCGATTTCTTTTTTTATTTGTTCAATCATTTTTGCTGCACCTTGTGCAATACATTCTTCAGCAAATTCGCGACCTTTCGTCAAATATTCATCTGCTTTGAATTGTCTTTCGATTGAAATCATTTCTTGTCCATCAATGGTTAAAATTGCTCCTTTGAAGGAGTAATTTTCTTCATCAATTTTCTCAACTAATGCTCCAATTGGCGCTGTACAACCACCTTCTAAAACATTCAAAAATTGACGTTCTACCGTTGCAAAAAGTTCACATTGAGGATTATTAATATCACTCAAATCCAAACCTTCTTTGGCTACAATTCCTAAAATTCCTTGTGATGGTGCAGCAATCATCCAATCAATCACTTTATAATGAAGACCTTTTTCTGCCAATTCATCTAAAATTTCTGAACGATCCAAACCTGCAAAAGCAAAAACAGCTCCGTCCCAATCTGCATTATCTTGCAACTTTTTCAGACGTAATTGCACATTTCCACGTAAATCTACAATCGTATCATTTGGATATTTATGATTCCAAAATGCTTTACGACGCAAAGATCCAGTAGCGATAACACGATGTTTTTTCTCGAAAATATCTTCCGATTTGTACACCAAAATATCCGCAGAACTTGCGCGTTCTGGATATGCAATCAACTCTAATTTTTCTGGTAAAACAGTTGGCACATCTTTCAACGAATGAACCGCAATATCTACTTGATCATTCAACAAAGCAATGTCCAATGAACGCGTAAAAACACCTGTTAAACCTAATGAATAAATGGGTTGTTTTAGATTTGCATCGCCTTCAGAAGTAATCGGAACGATTTCTGTTGGATGACCTTTTGCCTCAAGAATAGAAGCAACTTTATTGGCTTGCCAAAGCGCTAACGGACTTTGACGTGTACCAATTTTTATTGTTTTCATGATTGTATTAAGCTTGTTTTAAATGAAACATTTTTTCGATTAACTGAATTGTTTCGTCTGCGTTTTCTTTATTTTCGATCAAATAAGAAGCAAACTGATTTGTAATTTTCTGAATTACTTTTTCAGTTAAAATCGTTTCATTTTCGTCGATATTTACATTGTCTTTTTTCAAGTTATTTAAAGCAAAACTCTGAAAAAAGTCTAATCTATCTTTGAAAGATTGAATAGCTGGAACCAATTCTCTGGTTTCTAACCATTCGTAAAACTCTGTAGAATGCTCCTCTATAATTGCCAATGCTTCTGGAATTGCATTGCGACGTTGCGCAATTGTATCGTCTACCATTTTAGATAATCCATCTACATTTACCAATTGAATAGATTCGCGAGCAGCCAATGTATGAATTACATTTTCTGGAACTGACATATCAATAATCGTCATTTCCTTATCGAACGGAATCATTTCTTCTGTAATCGTGTAATTACTTGCTCCCGTTGCAACAATTAGAATATCTGTTTTTTGTAATTCTTCTTTTAATTCGCTGTGATCTTTTACGGTAATATCGTATTTCAGTCCAAGAATTTCTGCCTTTTCTTTTGTACGATTGATTAGCGTAATGTTTGTATTTGGATAATGTTTGACCAAATTAGCACACGTATTACGACCAATTTTACCAATTCCGTACAACAAAATATTTTTGTCAACTAAGTTTCCTTGCGTTGCTTGAATAAAATTAACCGCTGAATATGCAACCGAAGCAGAACCGTTACTTAAGAAAGTTTCGTTCTTCACTTTTTTACTAATTTGAATCGCAGTATTTACCAAACGCTCTAAAAAAGCATTTGATGCACCTTGTTTTTTGAAACGAGAAAACCAAATTTTGATTTGTCCGATGATATCAAAATCACCTAAAATCTGACTTTCTAATCCCGACGAAACACGGAATAAATGTGTAATCGCTTCTTCTCCTTCTTTTACCATCATAAATTGACGGAATTCATCTGCATTACCTTCTGTGTATTTACAATATTGCTCAACGATTTGATCTTCGTTTTCTGCAAAACCATAAAATTCAGTACGATTACAAGTTGATACAATAAAAAAGTTTTCTAATCCATTCGTTTTAGAATCTTGCGTAAACGTTTCAACTTGTTCCGGGAAAAATGTAAATTTACCACGTGTAATGGCGTCAGCTTTTTCATAACTGATTCCGATTACGTAAAAATTTTCTTCCGTTTTATTACCTCTAATTGCCATTTCTTCAAATACTGATACAAAAGTAGTTTCAAAAGTCTTCGAAAAATAACTTTAAAAAGAAAAAATAACGCTAAAAATTAAAGTTTGCTTTTTTAGAATAATTATAAATTAAAGGTTTATATTTGTATGTAAACCATTATAAAGAGCGAAGTTGACAATTATCACGTTTTTTATATGACAAACCTCATTATTCAAAATGGAATTAAAAAATACCCATAAAAGTAAAATTAACGAGTATAAATTGTCAACAGACGTATTTATCGCTCAAATAGACAACTTTACAGCTTCTACAGACACGATTCTGAAAGGAATTGACAAGCGTTATATACAATTCTATTTTTGTACAAAAGGTTCGTTGACATTTAATTTTAATAATGGTATTTATAAAATCAATTTGAACGAAGGAAAAAGCTTTTTGTTCTATTATCCGACATTGGACATTCCATTATCGTTGAATATAAATGCCGAAAGCAAGGTTTATATTGTGGTTTTGTCTATTCAGAAATTACATCAATTGTTTGCAGAATATCAAATTCAGAATAATTTGATTTCGAGTATGACGCAAGAAAAATTTTATATTGAACGAGAAATTGGACCTTCAATAAAATTAGTTTTGAATCAAATTGAACAAATGAAACTTTCTCCGCAATTTCAAAATTTATTTTTGATTGGAAAAATGTACGAATTATTCACCCTTTATTTTTCTGAAATTGAAAGTCAAACCGAACATTGTCCTTTCTTAAATGATGAAAATGAAGGAAAACGAATCAAAGAAATCAAAGATTATTTATTAGCTGATTTTAAAAATCCGCCAACAATCAAACAACTTTGCGAAAAATTTTCGATCTCGGAATATCATCTGAAAGAAGGTTTCAAGGAACTATACGGAACAACTGTTTATGGTTATTTGTTGGATAAAAAACTGGAATATGCATTGCATAAATTAGAAGAAAATCAACAAATGGTAAAAGATATTTCGTTTGAAATTGGTTACGAAAACCCATCTCATTTTATATCAGCATTTAAGAAGAAATATGGCTTAACTCCTAAACAATACATTAAACAATTTCAGTAAAAACTTTAAGAATTGTTAATCTTAATATCATTTATTAACTACTTATAAATACTTACTTTTGTTAAATATTTATAAATAGTTATGCAAAAATTTTTGCTTCTTTTATTTCCTTTTGCCGCTTTTGCGCAACAACCCGACTATTATGAAGGGATTGATTTTAATCAAAATGGAAAAACTATAAAGGAAGAATTACACGATTTAATCAATGCTACACATCATGCAGTTAGCTATACGCCTGGAGTTTGGAATATTTTAGATAAATCTGACTTGGATTTAGATTCAAAAGGTCGCGTTTTATTGATTTATGGTTTCACAGATAATTCTACTGTTTATGCAGAACAGCGCACGCGTGATATAAACAACAAAAACAACTCTTCAAGTGGAAGTACAATCGGAAAATGGGAACGCGAACATGTTTTCCCAAAATCTTTAGCAGTTCCTAAACTTGATACTGATCGTCCTGGAACTGGAACAGATGCTCATAATTTACGCGCAGTTGATAGACAAATAAATTCGACTAGACGTAACAATGCTTATCGCGAAAAATGGGCACAAGATGTGACAGGACAAGCCAAATTAATCAATGGAGGTTTTTATCCTGGTGATGAATGGACGGGAGATGTCGCGCGAATTATTATGTATATGTATGTACATTATGGTATGGAAACCGATCCACAATTGGTTGCGTATAACAATACGACAACAACCAATAATGATGGAATGCCAGATATGTTTTTGAAATGGAATGTATAGGATAAAGTATCTGAATTTGAGAAAGTCCGAAACGAAATTATTGCCGAAACACAAGGAAGTCGAAATCCATTTATTGATAATCCGTATTTAGCAACGTTGATTTGGGGAGGAGATAAAGCCGAAAATACTTGGACTGAATTATCTGCGAACGATTACAATTATCAACAAACGCTTGTAGAAGTTTTTCCTAATCCAACAACAGACAAAGTAAAGATTAATGCTAAGAATTTTGATTATGTGAATTTATATGATTTTAACGGTCGTTTACTTGGAATTGAATTAGGTTCGGAAGTTAATTTGAAAAATTATCCAGCTGGAATGTATATTTTATCTATTCACCTAAAAGATGGAAACATCGTCACAAAAAAAGTGATTAAAAAATAATTTTAAACAAAAAATTCCAACTCTTAGAGTTGGAATTTTTTGTTTATTCATTTTAACAACCTTCATTATACATTACATCGAAAGAAACTACTTTATCATTCACTAAATAGAATTGTAGAATCGATCCATTATCATAATCTTCAACATTAAAATAACGAAAAGCTTTTGTTCTTTTATCCGTTTTATCATCATAACCATCGAAAATAGAAATATTCAGATTTTTATATTTATTAATTAACTCATCCAAAGATGAGCCAATTTTAATTCCAGATAATGTTTTAAGACTAGAATCCGAAGACTTTACACTATATACAGTTAAAGTAGAAGAACCTGCTGTCTCCTCACCATTTGTTGTCAATCCAACTTTATATGTTACTCCTTTAGAGACAATTGTTACATCACCATCAGGATAACCATATTCATTCAATTTTATTTTGAATTTTTGTCCAGTTAATTTTTCTAATTCAGACAATTTCATTCCAAGTTTTACGTCATTAATACGAGTTGTAGAAACTTGCGCTTGCAAAGCTATTCCAGCTACAAAAGCAGCTATAAAAAATATTTTTTTCATTTTTATGTATTTAGGTTTTAATCATTATTTTAAAGTGTACATTCTTCTGGGTTATAAGAACTCAATCTTATTGTTGTTACAATTTCATTTTTCAAAGAAAAAGTCAATATAACACCATTTTCTCTATCATCAATTCTAAATTCTCTGTTATTATTATTCGATTTATCCAACAACACATTATATTTTGACGAATAAGCTTTCCACAAATCCTCCAACGTACTACCAATTCCAATTCCAGACAAAGTTTTGATATTTTTACTTGTTGTAGAAATAGAACTTAAATAGGTGTCATTTTCTGTTTTACTCAAATAACCACTTCTTATTTCAATTGTGTAATCAATTCCTTTTAAAGTGACATTCGTTTCTCCTTCATCAACAATTGCAGCAATTTTTTTACCTAACAATTTCAACACTTCGAACGGACGCATACCAATTTTCAGCTCATTCATTCGTGTTGTAGAAATCTGACCAAATCCAACAACCGAAAGCAAGAAAAATCCTAATAAAGTTATTTTAATCCTCATAAATTTTATTGTTTAAATATCCCGATTCTGTCTCATCATCTTCAAAAATATCTTACACCGAAATATCATATTTTTTGTACGCTTTCCATAAATCGTCCAACGAACTTCCAACTTTTATTCCTGATAAAGTCAAAAGTTTAGAGCTGACAGACGAAACCATACATACTTCGAATTGTTTTGTTTTCAAATTTTTATAGTACGAAATATGATATTTAATTCCATTCAACTCAATGTCCTGTTCAGGCATTTCTGCATTATTTACATCATAAAGAGCTAATTGATTTGGTGTTAAAGCTGCAACTTGTTTTTGCTTCATTTCGTACGAAATATCTCCAAATTTGGAAGTCGTTACTTTTTGAGCAAACATTATCGAAGTGAATAGCAAGAAGCACCCTAAAATTGAAAAAAATCGACTAAGCATAAGCATTAATTTGAGCAATATGTTTTACAATTTTTCCATTATCCAAAACCCAAAGTGCATCATAAACACCAGCTCCATCGCTATATGTACCGAACAAATAATATTGATTTAACTCTTTATTGTAAGTAAGTTTTGTTGCTGATAAATTCGCATTATATAAATTGATAAAATATTCTTTTGGAATGATAATTTCTTTTCCTTTGAATGATATTTTAAACGATTTGAATTCTGTTTGAGGAATCATTCCATCCGAACCAAGAAAATCTTTTTCATCAATCGCATAAACAAAATCACTTTCCTTGAAAATTTTATGTTTTTTCGAATTAAATTCTTGCGTTTCGAGCTGAATGGTATAATCAGCAACCGAAAATTCAATTTTAGAATCATTGACTGAAGTTGGTGAAATAGTTTCAAAATCTTCTAACTTTTTGATTCGATCATAGTAAACAAAACCAGCTTTTTCAGGCTGATATTCAACTAAATACCATTTCGAGTTTTCTTCATCAGAATCAATTGGATAAATTGAATTTGAATTGACTTTAGCAANNTGGACTTTAGCAACAATTTTAGACGAAATATTTTTATCATCTCTCACATTTGCAAAACCATCTTTATCTTGCACAATCCCAAATTGAGCTTGCACAAAATAGCCTAAAAAAGTAGTAAGAATGAATAAACTTTTTTTCATTTTTTGATTCGATTTTCTTGAAGTAAAGCTAACAAAATCTAAACCAAAAATTTTCACGAATTATAGTGATTTTACAAAATCGATATTTCTTTTCAAACCATCAAATTTTGTACGTTTTACAGGTGATTTCTTAAAAATTTCTCGAAAAACATCCTCTGTAATTTCTTCCCAATCTTTCTTCGAGAATTGATTAATTTTCTTATGACCAACAAAACGAGTTTCTTTCGTTGGCAACGAAAAACGATTCCATGGACAAACTTCTTGGCAAAGATCACAACCAAAAATCCAATCATCAAATTTTCCTTTCATTTCGGTCGGAATTTGATCTTTCAATTCAATTGTAAAATACGAAATACACTGACTTCCGTTCACTGTTTTATTGGGTAAGATTGCCTCAGTTGGGCAAGCATCAATACAACGCGTACATTTTCCACAATGATCAGTTTCAATTGGAGAATCATAAGCTAAATCCAAATCAATAATTAATTCGGATAAAAAGAAAAACGAACCTTTTTGTTTAGATAACGTCAACGAATTTTTTCCAACCCAACCAATTCCAGCTTTTTTCGCCCATGCATGTTCCAGAATTGGTGCTGAATCGGTAAAAGCTCTTCCGCTCACCTCCCCTATTTCTTCTTGAATAAAATCTAACAACTCGCGCACTTTTTCCTTCACGACAAAATGATAATCTTCGCCTTGCGCATACATCGCAACTTTGTAAGAATTAGGATTTCGATCTAAATCTTGGTAATAATTATACGCCAACGAAATCACAGATTTTGCTCCTTCGACCAAAATTCGAGGATCCAGTCGCATATCGAAATGATTTTCCATATACTGCATTTCTCCATGATAATTATTCTTTAACCAAGACTCTAAACGTGGAGCTTCCTCTTCCAAAAAATCTGCTTTGGCAATACCACACGAAATAAATCCCAATGCTTCAGCTTTTTCTTTGATTCGATGGGACCATTTTATTTTGATATGTTCTTCTGTTTGAAGGAGCATTAGTTAATTCGTAATTATGAATTTATAATTATTATATCGACGAGATTAAATTTTATCATTCTGAATGAAACGTGAGTGAAATGAAGAATCTTAGATTCCTCCTAACGCAAGAATAATATGTCGTGTGAGCCATTTTCGATTTATTAGAGTAAGAAAATCGTTAAGATTCTTCGACAAGCTCAGAATGACTTAGAACAAAATTACAAATCAAACAAATCGGTTTGAGGTGAATTTTCTCCACGATATTTTACACCAATATGTTTGAAAGCTTTTTCTGTTGCCACACGTCCACGAGCAGTACGCATCAAATAACCTTCTTGAATGAGATACGGTTCATAAACTTCTTCTAATGTTCCACCATTTTCTCCAACTGCTGTTGCTAAAGTTGTAATTCCGACTGGTCCACCTTTAAATTTTTCAATAATTGTTGATAAAATTCTGTTATCCATTTCATCTAAACCATTATCATCAACTTTTAGAGCTTTTAAAGAAAATTCAGCAATTGATAAATCAATTTTTCCATTTCCTTTAATTTGTGCAAAATCTCGAGTCCTTCTCAATAAAGCATTTGCTATACGAGGAGTTCCACGACTACGACCTGCAATTTCTATCGCCGCTCTTTCGTCAATTGGTGTGTCTAAAATACGAGAAGATCGCTCAACAATCGTACTTAATAATTCAACATTATAATATTCGAAACGGAAATTAATTCCAAAACGAGCACGAAGCGGCGCAGTTAATAAACCAGAACGCGTTGTTGCACCAATTAATGTAAAAGGATTCAAACCAATTTGAACCGAACGTGCATTTGGTCCAGATTCGATCATAATATCAATCTTAAAATCTTCCATTGCCGAATACAAATATTCTTCGATAACGGGAGACATACGATGGATTTCATCAATAAAAAGCACATCATTTTCTTCCAAATTCGTCAATAAACCAGCTAAATCACTCGGTTTATCGAGAACTGGTCCAGATGTAATTTTGATTCCTACACCTAATTCATTCGCAATAATATTTGCTAATGTCGTTTTTCCCAAACCTGGAGGTCCGTGCAACAAAACGTGATCTAATGCTTCGCCACGAAGTTTAGACGCTTTTACGAAAACTTCTAAATTCTCTAGAATATGCGCTTGTCCAGCAAAATCATCAAAACTTTGCGGACGAACAGTATTTTCGTGATTTAGATCGTCATCTGGATAAAATTCTTTATCAGGATTTAATAAATCTGACATAAAATGATGATATAAATTATAATGATGATATTACGAAGGACAAATTAAATTATCCTCCGTACTTTTACAACTACAAAGAACGCAATATTTTTTTAGATAAAAAGAATTATGAGCAAAGGAATATTATTAGTGAATTTAGGTTCGCCCGATTCTACCAATGTTGAAGACGTAAGAACTTATTTACGCGAATTTTTAATGGATAAGAAAGTTTTGGATTCTCCTTGGATTATTCGTAAAACTATTGTTGAATTATTTATTTTACCAAAAAGACCCGAAAAATCTGCTGAAGCTTACCGAAAAATTTGGACAAAAGAAGGTTCTCCTTTAATTGTTTACTCTAAAATTTTGAGAGATATGATACAAAAACAAATGGATATTCCAGTTGTTTTGGCAATGCGTTACAAAAACCCTTCGATAGAAGCTGGTTTACAAGAGCTTTATGACAAAGGTGTTCGCGACATTTTGGTTGTTCCTTTATACCCTCAATACACAATGTCTTCTACAGAAACTGTTGCGGATAAAGTGCTTGAAATTCAGAAAAAAAGTTACAAAGACACTAAGATTAATTTCTTGAAAGCTTTTTACAATCATCCAGATTATATCAAGGTTTTAGGAGATTCTATCAAAGAAAAATTACCTGAGAATTTTGATAAATTATTGTTTTCTTATCACGGAATTCCCGAACGTCACGATAATAAAGCACTTCGTGCTGCAAAAGCGAGCAAATTACCTATTGAAACTTATCGTAATCAATGTTTTGAAACAACACGTTTGGTAACCGAATACTTGCAATTACCAGAAGATAAATATACCACTTCTTTTCAGTCTCGTTTAGGTCGTGACCCTTGGATTAAACCTTATACAGACCACATGTTAGAAGAATTTCCTGCACAAGGCGTTAAGAATTTAGCGGTTTGCACCCCTGCCTTTGTTTCGGATTGTTTGGAGACTTTGGAAGAAATTTCGATGGAAGGACAAGAAGAATTCTTAAAAGCTGGTGGTAAGCAATTTACATACATCCCTTGTTTGAATGATCGTCAAGATTGGGTGGATACATTAGTGAAATGGTTGAAAGGTTGGCAAAATAATTAAGAAAGGTTTTTAGCCTTACAAAATAAATTAGATATCTTTGTTTGGAATTTTTCAATTTTAAACAAAGATATTTTTTTTAAAATGAGACTAATTTTCTCAATTATATTTTTAGTCCTATCACTTTTTAGTTCGGCTCAATTTTTAGATACTAGTGGAAATCTAATTATTGATGGTCGAAAATATCTGAAATCCAAAGTGGATACTACAGGACGAAAATCGGGTTGGGAAATTTATGGTGCAAATACTTTAACCGTTAATCAAAATACCTTTTCCAATTGGATGGCAGGTGGTGAAAATTCGGTTTCACTAAATGCTAAAGCTGATTACGAATTTAATTTCCGAAAAAAGAAACACTTTTGGGACAATCGTTTTATTTTTGAATATGGTTTTTTAGACAATAAAACCAATGGAACGCGTAAAACTGCTGACAATCTAAATATCACAACTTCTTATGGATATTTGATAAAAGAAAAGTGGTACCTAACCTCATCACTTAATATTCGTTCACAGTTTTCTACAGGTTACAATTACGGAACAACTCCAAAAACAAAACTATCAAACTTATTTGCGCCTGCATATGTAACAATTGGGGTCGGTGCGAATTATACGCCAAATTCTAATTTTTCTGTCAGTTTTCAACCTTTAACATCAAGAACAACAATTGTAGCAGACAAAGATTTGCAAAAGAAAGGAACTTATGGTTTACGAAACGATGGAGATACGTTTCTTTTTGAAGTTGGAGCATATTTAGGTGGTCGATACAAAATGAAACTTTTTGATAACGTAACTTACGATAATAATATTGGAATTTTCTCTAATTATTCGAACAAATTTTATAACCTCGATATTGTATATGCTGGATTATTAGACATGAAAATTAATAATTTTATGTCCACACAATTAACCATCAATTTGATTTATGATGAAGATCAAGTTACTCAAACACAATTTAAACAAGCCCTCGGAATTGGCTTAACATATAAAATAGACAGTACTAAGAAAAAAGATAAGAAGAAACGTAGAAAGAAGGAAATTCTCCCATATTTCGATACATCTGGCATTTCCCCAGTCAAATTACCTAGAATAAAACTGGATAAACAAAACTATGATCAAGTTTTTGATAAAAATACAATTGACGAAAAATCAACATATATTAAATCAGAATCCATATTTTTGGAGTAAGTTAATATAAATCAATCAAATCTACATGAAAAAATTTTTATTTGTATTAGCAATTTTAGGAAGTGCTACAACTTTTGCGCAAACAGTAAAAGATGGTAAAGTAGCTACTGATAGCAAGCGTTATTTAAAAGATCAAAAATTTGATGGCCGTCAACCAGGATGGTTCGTTTCGGGAAATAATTCACTTTTATTTTCTCAAAGTGCATTCAGTAATTGGGTTGCGGGAGGTGTAAATTCGTTTGCGCTGAACGGAAGTTTAGATTACGAATTTAACTTGACAAAAGAGAAACATATTTGGGATAATCGTGTTGTTTTAGGATACGGAATCCAGACTAACAAAGGCGAAAGTTCTCGCAAAACAAATGATGTTATCGACTTAACTTCTTCTTATGGTTACAGCATCGGAAATCATTGGTATTTAGCTTCCTCTATGAATTTTCGCACACAATTTACAGATGGTTTTGATTATTCAAGAGATCCAAAAACGAAGATTTCAGCCTTGATGGCTCCAGGTTATTTAAGTTTAGGATTGGGTATTGATTACAAACCAAGCGAAAATTTTCAAATTAATATTCACCCATTTACACCAAGAATGACCTTTGTCTTAGACAAAGATTTACAGAAAAAAGGAAATTTTGGACTTAAAAATGATGGAGACAATACTTTATTTGAATTCGGTGCATATTTAGGTGCGCGATATAAACTACAAATTATGGAAGGAATTTCTTATGATAACCGTGTCGGAATCTATGCAGATTACCTGAAAAATTTCGGAAATATGGACGTTGCTTATCAAGGAATTTTGGATATGAAAGTGAACAAGTTTGTTTCGGCACAAGTAAGTGTCAACCTATTGTATGATGAAGATCAAATCAAAAAAACACAGATTAAACAAACACTTGGAATTGGATTTAATTACAAATTTGATAACACGCCACCAAAAATAGAAGAAGCTCCAGCAATTGCATTTATGCAAGAAGCACCAATTTTCGAAGAAAAAGAAGAAACTGTAGAAGTAGCAACAAATATTCTAAAAAGAGAACCAATTCTTAATGAAACAAAATTAGTCACTCAATAATATTTTTAACCTGCTTTTAATAAGCAGGTTTTTTATTTTTCTTATTTTTATAACTCAATAGAAGAATAAAATGACAAAAAATATTTTCGGCGCACTTTTACCACAAATTTTAATAATTGTTTGGGCAGCTTTCGAGCTTTACCTTGGGTTCAACAACGAACAAAATAACCGCATCATTCTTAGCGCAATCGTGATATTAATCTTCGTTATTTTTACAATTATTACATTACTCAAGGTAATTAAATATCCCAACGACCCAACTTATTTGAAGAAAAAGTAATTTATATAAATGTAATTCTTAAAACTGAACGTTTAACTTTGAGACCAGTCACACTTGATGATACTGAAACAATTCATCAATTATATTCTATCGAAGAAGTTGATTAATACAACACGTAGGAATTCCAGAAAATATAGAGGTTACAATTCTTCATGTAAAAGATTTAGTAAAATCTAATCAAGGAGAACAACCACAAGCTTATACTTTTGTTATCGAAAATGACAATCAATTTGATGGATTAATTTCTTTAAATTTAGGTAGGGCTAAATACAAGAATGCAGAAGTTTGGTTTAAACTTCATCCAGATTTTTGGAACAAAGGAATTGCAACAGAAGCTTTAAGAGAAATTATTTCTTTTGGATTCAATACGTTAAATCTTCATAGAATCGAAGCTGGATGCGCAATTGAAAATATTGGTTCTTACAAAGTTCTTGAAAAAGTTGGAATGATTCGAGAAGCACATACCAGAAAGCTTCTTCCTCTAAAATCTGGTTGGGCAGATAATTATGGCTACGCTATTTTATCGACTGACTTACGATAAAAATTAAGTCATTGCAAACTCATTTTAGAATCATATCTTATTTGATAACAAGTTCAGCTTATCTACAAATTCTCCCTTAAATTTCGTAAACTTGTGTTATAAAACAACAAAAATGAAATTAATCGGTCCTTTCAGACAAATTATAACACTTGCCAATTTACCTTTAAAAGGTGCTATTCACGAAAACCAAGTCGAAGTTCTCGAAGATGGAGGAATTATTATTGATGATGAAACAATTGTAGAAATAGGAAATTTCGAAACGCTTTCTCAACAACATCCAACTATCGAAATTGAACATATCGAAACGGAACAAATTCTTCTTCCTGGATTTGTAGATTCGCATACACACGTTTGTTTTGGAGGAAATCGTGCCAAAGATTTCGCCATGCGTTTGGACGGAAAAACCTATTTAGAAATTGCCGAAAGTGGTGGTGGAATTTGGTCTACTGTGACAGAAACACGTAAGAAAACAGTTGACGAACTGAAAGATATTACGCTAAAACATATTGCCCAATTAGCTAAACAAGGAATCACAACTGCTGAAGTAAAATCTGGTTATGCTCTCTCTGTTGAGGGTGAAATTAAAATGTTAGAAGCGATAAATATGGCGAATCAAGAAAGTGAGATTGATTTGATTCCTACTTTTTTAGGTGCGCATATGAAACCAAAAGATTTTGAAGGTTCGAACAAAGAATATTTAGAACTTTTGGTGAAAGAAGTTTTTCCTAAATTAAAATCTGATGATTTAGCAAATCGTATCGATATTTTTGTGGAACAATCTGCTTTCTCTGTTGAGGAAGGCGATTATTTCTTAAACGAAGCAAAAAATCAAGGTTTTGATATTACGATTCACGCTGATCAATTTACAGCTGGAGGAAGTTATTTAGCTACAAAATTCGATGCTTTGAGTGCAGATCATTTAGAATTTTCAGGAGAAGAAGAAGTGAAAAAACTTGCCAATTCTGATGTTGTTGCAACTGTTTTACCTGGCGCTTCTATCGGTTTGGGAATGCAATATGCACCTGCTCGAAAATTGTTAGATGCTGGTTGTTGCGTTTCGATTGCTTCGGATTGGAATCCTGGCTCAGCTCCAATGGGAAATCTTCTTACACAAGCTTCTGTTTTGGCTACTTTTGAGAAATTATCAATGGCAGAAGTTTTAGCTGCAATTACTTTTCGTGCTGCAAAGGCTTTAAATTTAGCTGATCGTGGAACAATAGAAAAAGGTAAAAAAGCCGATTTTATCAGCTTCTCTACCTTCGATTATCGTAATATTATCTATTATCAAGGACAATTACAACCAACAAATGTATGGAAAAATGGTGCTTTGATTAATCAATAGTGTAAATATTATCAGGAGTGATGGTGTTTGTCGGCGTGTAAATTAACCAATCGGTAATCATTTCTTGCGGATAAAGACCTTCATCTCCTTCATTCAAACCTTCTACAGCATAAGGACGATTCAAACAAACGCCAAAAATTTCGTTGTTCTCATTGATTCCGTACACATCAAACCAAATGTGTTCCTTATTCATTTCATGATCGACATCAAATCCTAATTTAATTAAAAATCGATAATAATTTTCTTCATCTGCTTCTGGATTAAAATATGTGTTAAATGCTTTTTTATACAATTCAAAACGTTGATAAGCCAAGGCTGACATTCGTTCCGTTTCCTGATCGCTGATAAAGAAAATCGGATTATCTGCAATTGTCGCCGCATAAACTTCTGGTGTCAATGTATGTCCTTCTTGCACCGCTAACAAAACGCCACAAGGTTCATAATTTTCGTTTTCTGGCTGACGTTCATTGTAACCTCCAGGAATTTTAGCAGGATAATCTTTCACCACATCTTCCCAACGTTTCCAACAAAATGTAATATCCAAACCATCATAACCAATATTAAATTCTTCATTTTCTGGCGAACGAAAATCTGGTTTGATAAACGCATTTACAATCATATCCAAAGCCGAATTCATCTGCTCTACTCCATCTTTGATGTTCAACATCTCCAACTCCACAGAACCGCAACGATGCAAACCATGCGTATGCATCCAATACACGCGATCGCCATTTTCATCCTCATCATAAACGCCATGAATCACATATAAATACGAAGGCGCAGGCGGAATTTCTGACTCTGCTGTCACTTTAGCCCATTTACCAGAAAGCAAACGATAAGGCATAAAATCGACAACAATAGACGGGTTTTCAACAATTGCTTGCATAATTTTTAATTGCAAATGAAAACTATCCAATGCATCATTTCCAAAATACATCACAGATTCCAAATAAAAATCTTGTTGCGTTGCAATTTCCATTTCTTCGTCCGAAATCATATTTCCAAAACCAAATTCAGAATAATCGTTACTTCTCGCATCCACAACATACAAATTCACATCAAATTCTTCCTCCAAATAAGACACTACAAGTTGATATTCTTGCTTTACAGCTCCATTTTCGTCTTTATCAATCTCGATAAGATCAAAATTGATTAATTGAAAATAATCGGTTGATTTTAGACTTTTTTCAATTGATTCTCTTGAAAATACAAAATCTTTCGACGAAGGAAAAATTCCCATTGTAGAAGGTAAACTCAATCCATCCTCTGCAATTCCTTTGTACAATTCTTGATTTGTCATAGTTATTTTTAGTTTGTTTTTTGTTAAAGATAAATGTTTTAAGTTCATCAAAATTTTAGCAAAATGTTAAACTTTAAAATGATTAAAGATGATAATTCAGTTCGCATTACGTTAATTTATTGTAATTTTGTTCGCATAATTTTACAATTATGATAGCATCTATGACAGGTTACGGTAAATCCGTATTGGAATTACCTGAGAAAAAAGTAACGATAGAAATCCGTTCTTTAAACAGTAAAACACTAGATTTAAACACGAGAATTCCTTCTTTTTATCGTGAAAAAGAATTAGAAATCAGAAACCTTATTTCAGAAAAAGTTCAACGTGGAAAAGTTGATTTTTCGATGTTAGTAGAGTTAAATCCTGCTGCAAGAAATCAAAATATAAATGCTGAATTAATCAAAAGTTATATGGCAGAATTTAAATCAATCACACCAAATGTGACTGATGGTGAATTATTGCCTGTAGTAATGCGCCTTCCAGACGTTATTTCGTACACGCAAGACGATTTGAGTGAAGACGAATGGAATCAAATTCGCGCAACAATTATTGATGCGATCGACGCATTAAATCAATTTAGATTAGATGAAGGAAAAGTTTTAGAGAAATATTTGACTTTAAACTTGAATAACATTCTTGAGCTTTTAACACAAGTTGTCCCTTTTGAAAAAGAACGAATTGAAACTATAAAAGAACGTTTCAATAAACGTTTAGAAGAATTAAAAGTTGATGTTGATCAAAATCGTTTCGAACAAGAATTAATTTTCTATTTGGAGAAATTTGATATCACAGAAGAAAAAGTTCGTCTAAAAAACCATTGCGAATATTTCTTAAAAGAATTAGCTGGAACTGAATCAAATGGAAAAAAACTAGGATTTATTTCGCAAGAAATTGGTCGTGAAATCAATACATTAGGTTCTAAATCAAATCATTCTGAAATGCAAAAAATTGTTGTTCAGATGAAAGATGAATTAGAAAAAATTAAAGAACAATCGTTAAACATTTTATAATGAAAAAAGGAAAATTAATCGTCTTTTCGGCTCCATCAGGCGCAGGAAAAACAACTTTGGTTCGTTACGCTTTAGAACAATTGGAGAATATCAAATTTTCTATTTCTTGTACAACTAGAGATAAACGCGAAGGTGAAACTCACGGAGAAGACTATTATTTCTTAACACCAGAAGAATTTAAGGCAAAAATTGCAAACGACGAATTCGTAGAGCACGAAGAAGTTTACCGCGATAATTTTTACGGAACTTTAAAATCGGAAGTTGATCGCATTACATCTGAAGGAAATTCTGTAATTTTTGATATTGATGTTATTGGTGCATTGAATATCAAAAAATTGTACGGAGATCAATGTTTAACAGTATTTGTAAATCCTCCATCTTTGGAAATATTGAAAGAACGTTTAATTTCTCGCAACACAGAAAGCGAAGATAAATTGAAACAACGTATTGATAAAGCAGGAATTGAAATGGAAAAAGCTAAAGAGTTTGATATCATTTTATTGAACGACGATTTAGAAACTGCAAAAGCAAAAACCTTAGAAATTATTACAGATTTTATTAAATAATAATTTTTAATCATCATGATATAAATGCCTCGAATAAATAAAATCGAGGCATTTTTGTTATCTTTAGCTTTCGAAAAAATCACTACATAAAATGGAAATAGAAAATAGTTTAGAAATCAACAACGCCAATATTCATTATGTTCACCACGAAATAAATCCAGAAAATCCAACACTTATTTTTTTACACGATTCCTTAGGTTGCACCCAACTTTGGAGAGATTTCCCAAAAGAAGTTGCCGAAAAAACAAATTGTAATTTATTCATCTACGATAGAAAAGGTTATGGAAAATCGTCGCCTTTTACCATTGATCGTCGCGAATTGACTTACATGCATGATGAAGCAGATTTTCTAAATGATTTGGTTCAATATTTCAACTTCAAAGACATTATTTTATTTGGACATAGCGATGGCGGATCGATTGCGTTACTTTATGCTTCGAAATATCATCAAAATTTAAAAGGAATTGTTGTAGTTGGTTCGCACATTATTGTAGAAGAAATTTCTTTACAAGGAATCAGAGATGCAAAAATTGCATATGCAGAAACTAATTTGAAAGAACGTTTGACAAAATATCATGGCGATAAAACGCAGAAAGTTTTTGAGATGTGGACAGAAACTTGGTTACGCCCAGATTTTATTGATTTTGATATTCGAAAAGAATTGCAAAACATCGAATGTCCAACTTTGGTTATTCAAGGAATTGATGATGAATATGGTTCGATTGAGCAAGTAAATGGAATTATCAACAATGTAAAAGGAAGAAAAGAAAGTTATCTTGTTCCTGATGCAAAACATACACCTTACAAAGAGAATAGGACGCCGACTTTGGCAAAAACAGTTGAGTTTATTGATTCGTTATAACGAATCAATAAACCTAAATATTACCATTTTACTCAATTTTTTCTCCTACGTTTAATCCATTTATAAACTTCAAACCACAATACAGATAACATTGCTACAAGCATCGCCATTCCTAATTCTTTTAGATTCAACGAAGAAACTTTAAAAAATAAAGAAATTGGCTTTATATACAGTATTGCAAAAAGTATAAGCAATGTAAGAATTGTAACGCCAACCATTAAATTATTTTTATTTTTAAAACTTGACCACAAGCTATAATAAAACGATCTATTCGTTAAACTTAACCAAACATTTGAGAAAATCAACGTTGTAAAAACCATTGCTCGGGTTTTCTCTTCATTTCCGCCTAACTGATAAGTGTATTGATAAACAAAAAGCAATCCTAATGTGATGATAATTCCTTGAATAATACTTGTTGAAAGTTCTTTCCAATTCAGAAAAGTTTCCGTCATAGGACGAGGTTTTTCGTTCATAGAATTTTTCTCTAAAGGCTCGTTTTCATACACAATAGAACAGGTTGGTCCCATTACCAATTCTAAGAAAATAACATGAACCGGTGTGAAAATTTGCGGAAAAGCCCAACCTAAAAACAACGGCAATGAAACAATTAATATAATTGGAATATGAATCGAGATAATGTATTGAACAGCTTTTTTAAGATTCGTATAAATGCGTCTTCCAGCAGCTATTCCGATAACTAATTTTCCTAAATCATCATTTGTTAAAATTAATTGCGCAGCTTGTTTGGCTATTTCAGTTCCTTTTTCGCCCATTGCAACACCAATGTGTGCGGCTTTCAATGCTGGTCCATCGTTTACTCCGTCGCCCAACATTGCAACTACTTCTCCATCCTCTTTCAAAGCTTTCACGACGGCTAATTTTGCTTCGGGAAACATTCGTGCAAATAAGACTTTTTCGTCGGCTGCTTTTAATAATTCTTTTTCAGAAAGTTGTGTAATTTCACTTCCTGTAATACTATCTTCAGCATGAATAATTCCTGCCTGATTCGCAATACTCATCGTAGTTTCGGCATTATCGCCTGTAATTACTTTTACTTTTATTCCGGCATTATATATTTTCTCGAAAACCTCATTTATTCCCTTTTTAGGCGGATCATAAAAGACAACAAAACCTAACAATTCAAAAGGTAAATCTTGTTGTTGTTTTGGAAAATCGTTTGAATTAAAAGTAGATTTTGCAACACCCAAAAGTCGGAAACCTTTTGTTCCAAAATCGCGAATAACGTTTCGTAAATGATCTTTTTGTTGATCAGAAAGATTCGAAACTTGTAAAATAGCTTCTGGAGCACCTTTTGCCGCAATTATTCGTTGATTATCTTTATTTTTAAAACAATGCGTCATCATCGGAGGTTTTCCAGATAAAGGATATTCGAAAAACATTTGATATTGATTGCGCTCATCAACCTGTGTTTGTTCGTAAACTCGGTGCAACGTTTTTTCCATTGGATCGAATGGAACAGGTTCACTACTCCACATCGCATATTGTATAATCTTAGAAATTTCGACATCATTGAATTGAATTTCATCAAAAACCGTAGACATTTTTGCATCATAAATCGCTTTCAATTTCATCGAATTTTCGGTAATTGTGCCTGTTTTATCACTACAAATAACAGTTGTGCTTCCTAAAGTTTCGACAACGCTACTCTTTTTTACAATAATTCCTTCGCGTAATAATTTCCATGAACCCAATGCCATAAATGTAGTAAATGCAACTGGTATTTCTTCGGGTAAAATAGACATTGCCAAAGTCAAACCGTTTAATAAACTACTTACAATGTCTTTTGTTTGAAAATAATTGAATCCGCAAACCATTGCAAAAACAATAATTCCAATGATTGCCATTCCTTTCACAAATTTTTCTATCTGCAATTGCAAAGGCGATTTTTCTTCTTTTATAGATAAAATTGACGTTCCTATTTTTCCCAACTTCGTTTCTGCTCCAATGGCTGTCACTTCAAAAATAGCCAAACCAGAAACTGTCAAAGTTCCACTGTAAATTTCTGGATGATCTATATCTTTAAAAACTGACATACTTTCGCCTGTTAAAGCCGATTCATTCACCGAAAAATCATTACTATGAACAATATTTCCATCCGCATTAATCATTTTTCCTTCTTCCGTAATACACAAATCACCAATTGTAATTTCGTGTGTTGGTATCTCAACTAATCGTCCATTACGAATAACTGAACTCAAAGGTTCGTTCAACTTTTCTAACTCTTGCAGAGCTTTTTGATTACGAGAACCTTGGTAAAATGAAATTCCTGTCACAGCAACAATAGCCACAAACATAAATGCAGCTTCGCCCAAATCACCAACCAACACATAAATAATTGATACAGCAATCAAAATTAGCGTCATTGGTTCTTTTAGAATATCAAATAATAAACTATACCAAGCAGAATTCTGTTCACCCTTTATAGCATTATCTCCGTATTGTTGTTGAGCTTTTTTGACTTCAGAATCAGATAACCCTTTTAAATTTTCAGGAATTTTTATAGACATTATTTCAATCGATTAGTGTTTACTAAAGTTACAGCTAAATCCAATTAAAAAATAGTTTAATACTTGATTATATCCTATTTAGATTTGATTTCAATTAAAACAAAAAAATCATTTCTTTCGAAATGATTTTTGCTCTATTATTAAGGAATTAATTTTCGAATGCATCGCAGTTTATGCGAATATTTTTGAGAATCGGTATTGAAAATTCCATTTGTATCGATTGGATCAATTCTAACTTTTCCGTGTGCGTGCAAAATTTTTCCATTGCCACACATAATTCCGACATGAATAATTAGACCTTCTGCATTATCAAAAAAAGCTAAATCACCTGGTTCTGCTTCTTCTACAAAACTCAAAACTTCACCCATTTCCGCTTGTTGATAAGCATCTCTTGGAATTTTATAGCCACCTATTTTGTACACTTGTTGCGTTAAACCAGAACAATCAATACCGAACGAAGATTTTCCTCCCCACAAATAAGGTACATTTAGATAGGCTTTTGCAATTTCTACCAATTGATCTTTTGATTTTTTACCAGACGTATATACCCCAAAATATTCAAAACATTTTGGACCAATTTTGATTTTACTTTCATTCAAAGTACGAACCTCAGCTCCAATTGTCAACGTCATTGGCAAGCCATTTTCCATCGCATGATTATACGGATTAATTGCAAATTTCTCGATCGAATCTTTATTATATTCTTCTTCCGAAATTTCTACAATTTGTTTTGGATCTAGCCAACCTTCGTAACCATCAAAAGCTAACTGAACTTTAGTCCATTTTTCTAATTCTTCTAAAATAATCAACTTTTCTCCAAACAAAACCTGACTCACCATTTCTGATGAATCTCTTGCTTCGTAGCGCAATGGCGCAACACTTACTTGACAAATGGCGTACTTCATTATTTTTTTCGAATTAACGTAATTCCGTCACGAATTGGTAAAATTATCGACTCTACTCGTTTGTCTTTCGTTACCATTTCATTAAATTCTTTCAAAATTTTTGTCGAAGGATCTTTTTTATCTTCCTCTTCCATCATTACTTTTCCGTACCACAAAACATTGTCAACTAACATGGTTCCTCCTGGACGTAAAAGTTCTAAAACTTTTTCAAAATAATAAGGATAACTCTCTTTATCAGCATCAATAAAAGCTAAATCTACAGAATTTTTCTCGATTGTTTCTAATTCTTCGCGTGCATCATTGATTCTAAAATCAATTTTTGAAGCAAATTCAGATTCATCAAAATATTTTCTGCACAAATATTCCAATTCATCATTTTTATCCATCGTAATGATTTTTCCATCAGCAATCAAACCTTCTGCCAAACACAATGTTGCGTAACCTGTAAAAGTTCCTAACTCTAAAATAGTTTTTGGGGCTAAAATCTTTGACAAAATACTTAACAAACGACCTTGATATTCTCCCGAAATCATGTGTGGCTGCGTTGTACATTGATAAGTTTCAACACGTAAACGGCTCAAGATTTCAGGTTCTTGATCCACATGATGATCTAAATACGATTCTAAAACTGGTGAAATTTTTATCATACCTTTAAAAAGTCAACAAAATTACAAAAAATGCATTGAATATCGGCTATATAAAGGAAATTTAGAAGAGAAAATTTATCCAAAATAATCAAACCAAAAAAGCATTACTTTTTGGGTAATGCTTTTTGTTTTGAAAATTATTTTGATAAGCTTAGACTAAATCTTAACCTCAGCCTTACTTTAAACTTTTCCTTTCTGAATAACAGTTACAACATCTGGATCTAATAATGTTGATGTATCGCCAAAATCAGTTTCGTTGCTTGCTATTTTTCTTAAAATACGACGCATAATTTTTCCGCTTCGCGTTTTTGGTAAACCTGAAACAAACTGTATTTTATCTGGCTTTGCAATTGCTCCAATTAATTTAGAAACTCCATTTTTTATTTCTGCTTCAAGTTCTGGTGAACCTTGTACTCCATCTTGCAAAATCACATAAGCATACAATGCATTTCCTTTGATATCATGAGGATAACCAACAACCGCGCTTTCTGCTACAGCTTCGTGTTCATTTATCGCATTTTCTATTGGTGCAGTTCCTAAATTGTGTCCAGAAACAATCACTACATCATCTACACGTCCTGTAATTCGATAATTTTCCATTACATCACGATACGCTCCATCTCCTGTAAAATAATATCCCGGAAATGTTGAAAAATAGGTTTCTACATAGCGTTTATGATTACCATAAATAGTACGAGCCATAGATGGCCAAGGAAATTTAATTGCTAAACGTCCTTCTGCTTTTTCATTTACTGCTTCTACTTCTTTTCCATGTTCATCCATTAAAACTGGCTGAATTCCTGGAAGCGGTAATGTTGCAAACGTTGGACGAAGCGGCGTAATTCCTGCTAATGGCGAAATCAAAATAGATCCCGTTTCTGTTTGCCACCATGTATCTACAATTGGACAATTTCCTTTTCCAATATAATCATTAAACCAGTGCCAAGCTTCCTCGTTAATTGGTTCACCAACTGATCCTAAAACTTTAAGACTTGATAAATCATATTTCTCGACATAATCTAAGGATTCACGAGCTAACGAACGAATTGCTGTTGGAGCTGTATAGAAATGTGTCACTTTTAATTTTTCGACAATTTCCCAAAAACGTCCAAAATCAGGAAAACTTGGAATTCCTTCGAACATTACTGAAGTTGCTCCACAAGCCAAAGGTCCATAAATAATGTAACTATGTCCTGTAATCCAACCGATATCTGCTGTACACCAATAAATATCGTTGTGCTCCATTTGAAAAATATTATCGAACGAATAAGCCGTTTCCACCATATATCCACCACATGTATGCACCATTCCTTTTGGTTTTCCTGTAGAACCAGAAGTATACAAAATAAACAAAGGATCTTCGGCATCCATAATTTCCGCAGGACAATTATCGTCTACCTTATGCATTTCATCAATCCAAAATTTATCACGTCCACCAACCATAGAAGTAGGCTCGATAGCACGTCGATAAACAATACACGACTGAATAGAAGCACAATCTTTTAAGGCTTCATCACAAATTGCTTTTAAGTTAATTGATTTCGTTCCACGAAAAACTTCGTTTGCTGTCACCAAAACCTTACATTGCGCATCGTTGATACGAGAGGCAATTGCAGCAGAAGAAAATCCTGCAAAAACAATAGAATGTACCGCGCCAATACGAGCACAAGCTAACATCGCGATGGCTAATTCTGGAATCATTGGCATATAAATACACACACGATCTCCTTTTTGTACGCCATTATTTTTTAAGACATTCGCAAATTGGCAAACTTTTGAATGCAATTGACGATATGTAATAATTCTAGATTCCTCTAAAGGATTATTTGGTTCCCAAATTAAAGCTGTTTTGTTTCCATTTTTTTCCAAATGACGATCCAAAACATTTTCGGTAATATTTAGTTGTCCACCTTGAAACCATTTAAAATCTGCTTGTTCAAAATTATATTCAAGTGTTTTGTCCCATTTCTTTTGCCAAACGAAGTTTCCAGCAATTTTATCCCAAAATTTTTCAGGCTCCTCGACACTTTTTTTATACGCTTTCTTATATTCAGAAAACGAATTGATTCTAAAATTGTTAATCATTTTAATTTTAATTGTGGTTTTGAATACTAAATATAAAAAAAGCGAATCAATTTATCAAATTAACTCGCTTATATTTTACAAATGAATAAAAACTATTCTATTTTCCTTTATACGGACTTGCATTGTAATATGCTAAAGCAGTTGGTAAGGCTTCCTTTATTTTAGCCATACGCGTCGCATCCGAAGGGTGAGTACTCAAGAATTCTGAAACTCCTGCATTTCCACTTTTCGCCGCCATACGTTCCCAAAAAGGAATTGCTTGAGAAGGATCATAACCCGCCATCGCCATTAAATACAATCCTGTAACATCAGCATCTAATTCCATTTTACGAGAATAGTTTAGTAAACCAACTTGTGCACCTACAGGATATAATTGTTCAAAAACTTTTGCATATTCTGCATTTCCAATGGATCCACCAACTATTTGTCCTAAACCTTGTGCGGCCATTTGCTGAGAAGCTTGCTCCGCACTATGACCAGCCAAAGCGTGACCAATTTCGTGACCTAAAACAACAGCCAATCCCGTTGCATCTTTGGTAACAGGTAAAATACCTGAATAAACCGCAACTTTACCTCCAGGCATACACCATGCATTTACTTCGTTTGCATTTAACAACGTAAATTGCCATTGATAACCTTGTAATTGAGAAGATATTCCCTTTTCTTGATAATATTTTTCAGCGGCATATTTTAAACGTTCCCCTACTGTTTGCACCATTTTAGCATCGGCAGTACCTGTAATTACTTTCCCTTGTTTAAGAACCTGAGAATATTGATTGTAAGCTGTCGGAAATAAATCTGCATTAGAAACTAATGACAACGATTTACGTCCGGTAACAGGGTTTGTAGCACAAGAAGCTAATACTAAAGCTCCTGCTACAGTTAAAATTATTTTCTTCATATTTTTAAGTTTATTTACCAAGTTTCTTTTTGATTTCGTTCAATTTCATCAATGCTTCAACAGGTGTTAACGTATTGATATCTGTGTTCAGAATTTCTTCTCTTATAGAATCTAAAATTGGATCATCTAACTGAAAGAAACTTAATTGCATATTATCTTGCGTTATTTTCTCCGTTTTATTCGAGATTCCTTCATCTGTTTTCGTTGCTTCCAAAATTTTCAACACATCATTTGCTCTGTCCACCACTCGTTTTGGCATCCCAGCCATTTTAGCAACATGTATACCAAAGCTGTGTTCACTTCCTCCCGGCACCAGCTTGCGGAGAAAGATCACCTTGTTGCCAACCTCTTTGATGGAGACATTAAAATTCTTAATGCGGCTGAACGAATTGGTGAGCTCATTTAACTCATGATAATGAGTTGCAAAAAGTGTTTTAGCTTTTGCCGAAGGATGATTATGCAAATATTCGGCTATTGACCAGGCGATAGATATGCCATCATAAGTAGATGTACCCCTTCCGATTTCATCAAGCAAAATGAGGCTTTTATCGGATATATTATTAAGTATGCTGGCCGTTTCATTCATTTCAACCATAAAGGTAGACTCGCCCGACGATAGATTGTCGGAAGCTCCTACGCGGGTAAACAGTTTGTCAACAATGCCGATGCTTGCTTGAGTAGCCGGCACAAAACAGCCAATCTGAGCCATCAAAACAATTAATCCTGTTTGTCTCAGCAAGGCAGACTTTCCCGACATGTTGGGCCCTGTAATAATAATAATTTGCTGCGTGTCACTATCCAGATAAACGTCATTGGTTATATAATCTTCGCCAATAGGCAGGTTTCGTTCGATAACAGGGTGGCGGCCTCCTTTTATGTTGATAGCGTTACCTGTGTTAATTACAGGTTTAGTATAATAGTTCTTCTCAGAGACTGCGGAAAAGCAGAGTAGCACATCTAACTGAGCGATTAGCTGAGCGTTAAGCTGAACGGGTTTAATGTACTCCATAAGCGCATACACAAGTTCACTATAGAGCTTCGTTTCTAATACATGTATCTTTTCCTCGGCTCCAAGTATCTGCTCTTCATATTCTTTTAATTCCGGAGTAATATATCTTTCGGCATTCACTAGCGTCTGCTTGCGTATCCACTCTGCCGGCACCTTATCTTTGTGTGAATTGGTAACTTCCAGATAATAACCAAAAACGTTATTAAAAGCCACTTTCAAAGAAGGAATACCGGTAGCTGCAGCCTCTCGGCGTTGTATCTCTACCAAATAATCCTTGCCACCGAAGGCGATCTTCCTCAACCGGTCAAGCTCTTCATTGATGCCATCCGCCATAACGCCTCCTTTATTAAGAAGCACAGGAGGCTCCGGATGTAATTCTTTTTCAACGCGATTACGTATGTACGTGCAACAGTTGAGCTGCTCTGCAGTGATCTTTAAGGACTCGTTGCCTGAAACTTCGCATAGCGATTTAATTTTTTCAACAGCATACAGGGCTTTTTTTAACTGGCACACCTCCCGCGGATTGGCTCTTTGCAAACCAATTTTCGAAATGAGCCTTTCAAGGTCGCCTATCTGCTTAAACTCATTCGTCAGACTTTGGCGAAGATCCGTATGCTTTAACAGAAAGTCAACAACATTAAGTCGATCCTCAACAGGCTTAATCTCCTTCAATGGCATCACTATCCATTTGCGCAGTAAACGTGCGCCCATAGGAGAACAAGTATGGTCAAGTACGTCTATAAGGGTAAGTGCGTTTTCATTGTTCGACCCTACCAGTTCAAGGTTCCTTATTGTAAATCTGTCGAGCCACATGTAGCGCTCTTCTTCAATGCGGCCTATGGACGATATGTGCTGTAAGCTCCTGTGTTCGGTTTCATTAAGATAATGCAGGGCAACACCTGATGCAACAATTGCTGCATTTAAGCGCTCAATTCCAAAACCCTTTAACGATTTTACATCGAAGTGTTTAAGCAAAGTTTCCTGACCATAGTCTCCAGTGTAAACCCATTCATCCAATGCATATGTGTAAAAGTGTTCGCCAAAAGCTTCAGTAAATTCCCTGACTTTTGTTTTCGCTAATATGATTTCGCTTGGTTTGAACCCCTGCAGCAATTTGTCGATATAGCCGCTATTGCCCTGGGCAGCCATAAACTCACCTGTTGAAATATCCAGCAGGGCTAGTCCTATGCTATTCTTGTCATAGTGCAGTGATGCAAGATAATTGCTGGCTTTTTGTTGTAAGATGTTGTCATTATATGATACACCGGGAGTAACAAGTTCGGTCACTCCCCTTTTTACAATAGTTTTTACCGTTTTCGGGTCTTCCAGCTGATCGCAAATAGCAACTCGCTGCCCGGCCCTAACCAATTTGGGAAGATAAGTATCAAGAGAGTGATGCGGGAAGCCGGCAAGCTCAATATGAGACGCCGATCCGTTTGCTCGTTTTGTTAATACAATGCCCAGTATCGATGCAGCTTTAACTGCATCTTCGCCAAACGTTTCGTAAAAGTCGCCCACTCTGAATAACAATAGGGCGCCCGGATATTTCGCCTTAATGGTATTATACTGCTGCATTAAAGGCGTTTCTTTAATAGTGCTTTTTGCCAATTCGTCTTTCCTTTATGCCGCTAAGATAATTCTTTTGAGCCAGTTGGACAGACTGAACACGCTCTAGCATGCGTACCTGCTAAGTAAAATTTGTTTGCCCTTACTAAACTATTGAGGTTTAAAACCATCTTAATAATAAACACATACTGCTATGAGGATATTTAACCGCTTTATCATTTACAGCTTTATACTGCTTGCCGCCGGCCTTATTTCAACTGCTGATACGGCTCAGGCTCAGCCCGGAGCCAGAGTATCCATGCAAACTTTTTATGAAGAACTAGCTCCTCATGGCAGATGGATAAAATATAAAAAATACGGGCGCGTGTGGCAGCCACGGGTTGAAGAAGACTTTCAGCCTTACGGTACGAACGGACACTGGGTAGTAACTCAGTACGGCAATACATGGGTGTCAGACTATGAATGGGGATGGGCCCCTTTCCATTACGGCCGTTGGATATATGATGACTATTATGGCTGGATGTGGCTGCCCGATGATGAATGGGCCCCTGCATGGGTAAATTGGCGTTCAGGCGACGGGTATTATGGATGGGCGCCGCTCGGCCCGGGGATGTCAGTCAATATCAACATAAACATCCCTCTCACCCATTGGATATTTGTTCCCCGAAGATACATAGCTTATTCCTCTGTGTACGACTATCGTGCTCCGCGGGGATACTACACCAATATTTATAATCAGACTACCGTTATAAATAACATCTATGTAACCGGTAATAACAACCGCTACTTCTACGGGCCCCGTACCCGGGAAATAGAGCGTTATACCGGCCGGCCGGTACGGGTTTATAACGTTCGTGATGCAGGCCGCCCCGGCCGTTCACAACTGTCGGACAATGACCTCAGAGTGTACAGACCCGGTAGCAGCCGCTCTGAATCAGATATGAGCAACAGCCGGTATACGCGTACTGAACGCTCTGGTGCTACCAGTAGCCGGGGAAACTCTACAGATCGCTCAGTCGAAAGAAATACAGCCCGTTCTTCGGTGGAACGTGGCTCGGGAGCATATGAACGGCCATCAAGAATGGAAAGGCCGGAGCGTCCGGAACGCTTTTCAGGAAATGGGCCGGAGCGTATTGCGCCAGAAAGAGCCGAAAGGAGAACCAGCGAACGTACAAACACCGGCGAACGAAGAACACCTAGCCTTGGCGAACGTCCGCAAAGAATGGAAAGGCCATCTGCTCCCAGTCCGGTTTACAGGCCAACCCCAGGTGCATCTTCCAGGTCGACAGCTGTAGAAAGACCTCAGGCTCCGGTTGCTCCGCCTGCGCGACGCGAACGCATGGAGCGCCCCAGCACTCCGCAAAGAGACAACAGTCGCATGGAAAGACCCGCAGAACGCCCTGCACGGACTCAACGAGCAGACAGGTCAATCTAAGCTCAAGCAAAGACTAATGCAGGGAGCCCCCGCAAGAGAGAACCTTCCTGTATTAGTTTTAAGCATCTGGTAATATAACTCGACCTCCTCTTTGATATGCGTCGCTGCAGATAAGAAACCATATATAATCCGGTCGGCCCTACGCTCTTATTTACGGTTAGTGTACTGTATAAAACACAACAAGTAGACATGCAAAATTATGAACCTTGGATGTTTTTCTATATACTAGTCGTCTTTACAACTTTTTTTAGAAAACAGATGCGAATTGTAGCCGAACTTCCTGTGCCTCAAGGTAAGATAACCATCTTTTCAATGAACGCTAAATACATAGTTAAAATCGAAAAGGGCCAGTTTGAACAAACGTTTAAGATAGCTGAACTCAATCTAAGCGATGGCCTTGACAGCGTGTTTGCTATGCTTGACGATAGATTTATGACCACCGTGGAGGAGCGCTTTAAGTCCATGAGTGCCGACTTCAACGATACATGGAAAAGGCATGAGTATCCATCCCAACAGGACAAATAATATGAAACCTTTAAAAAAGCAGAAGAGGTTACTGAGCTCTTCCAACGTTATTAACGCAATTGTGCTTGCTGTTATACTGGCAATAACTTTTAACCCTTCGGCAAAAGCTTTGCTCCTGCGTGGTCTTATCCATACAGGATTATTTTCTCCCGCTCCTGCCAAAGCAAGCGTAAACAAAGCGACAGGCTTACAGAGAATGCCCGATATAACTCTTAAAAATGATAAAGGAATACACTCCATCGCATCCATGCGGGGGAAAGTCATTGTGCTTAACCTATGGGCTACCTGGTGCCCGCCCTGCATTGCAGAAATGCCATCCATACAAGGCCTCTACACAAAGATGGCGAACCATAAAGATGTAATTTTTGTGCTTCTGGATGCAGACTCTGACCTTGAGAAAGCAAAGACTTTTATGTCTAAAAGAAAATTTACTCTTCCTGTTTATATATCATTAAGCAATTTGCCCAAATCGGTTTTCAGCGGATCCATACCTACAACACTAATTATTGACCGCTCGGGAAATATTGTATTTAAGCATACCGGGTTTGCTAATTATGACAACAAAAAAATGATTGACTTCATCAATTCATTATAAGCCAGTAAACCGTATAAAACTCCTTGTTAACCCAGTTCGGCTTCTAAAGCTTTTGTATAAGTAACTACCTCGTACTTTCTTCGTTATTTAACGAGCCATGTACGAACGAGATACGTTTAACCTACATCTATTTTCATTTAAAAATACTGTGTGGTATATCGGAAAGTTCCGACCTCTTAGGAATGCTCTAACTCTACAGACTATAAGGTTTGAGAGTCAGGTTTTCGCTGGGTAAAAAGTTTTAAAATCAAAGTCTATAGGCAACTCGAAAAACCAAGAAGAGACTATATATACTTAAAGTTGAACGCGTACCTATTGTTTAGATAACCTATATAAGTAATTGAATTTTAAGAAATTGGTTATACGAACCAAATATTATTCGCTCAGTAGTGGAGTGAAACTGAACATACTGTGCCTCTGCTTAAACTAATATAAACTGATACTTCACATTGTACGTTTATACCACTTATAAAGAACGACTTAGATATATAAACAAAATATTATTTTGTATTATAAGAAGCGTTTTAATGAAGTTTTTATTTGTGGAAGATAGGATGCCCCGAACAAGTTCAAATGAACTAGCAACGGGTAGAGATTCCACAAAGGTAACCTATGCTCCCAGTCATTATCAAGAGGAAAACAAGCGTGGTAGGCACTATAAAACCTTTCGTCAAAACCACCGAACAGTTTGCTCATAGCAAGGTCCACTTCCCTGTTTGAAAAGGATATAGCGGGGTCAATTACAACAGCACTGCCATCACTATTTATTATGTAGTTCCCTCTCCAAAAATCGCCGTGGACTAGGGATGGAGGTCTTTCGTCTGCAAGGTTTGGTAGGAGCTTGATTAAATCTTCAAACTGAGAGATTAGTGACGGCATTAACAGACCTCTTGAGTTTGCCAGCCGCAGCTGCGGCAACAACCTTTGAGTGATGAAGAATTCGGTCCACGTGTTTTTAAGCTCATTGTATTGAGCTAGCGCTCCCATGTAATTCGAATAATTGAGTCCAAAGCGGTCTGCACTTTGCGAGTGCATTTCAGCAAGGCCTTCAGCAAGCTTTTCGAACGATTTAAAACTAACCTTTCCTGGCTCAATCCACTCCAGAAGCAAGTACTGTTCTTTACCTACGTTTCCCGCGCCAAGTACTGTCGGAATCTTTAGCGAAGTTGCCCGTTGCAATGTATTCAGGCCTTTGCTTTCCGCTTCAAATAAATCTGGAAGAGATACGGTTGAATTAAGCTTTACGAAAAAGCAGTGTTTTCCATATTTGAGCTTATAACATCTATTAATGCTTCCGCCCTGCACAGCTTCAAGTATCTGGGCCGTATGTGAATGGCCTGTAACTCTGTAAAGTGCCTGATTTATAGAATTTAACACAGATTGAGTTAGAAACATGATAGTAAAATACACAGTAAGCTAAAATGTTCTTTCAAAAAATTATCTTTGCGAGTCGAATGAAAAATATCCGTAATTTTTGCATAATAGCACACATTGATCATGGTAAGAGCACACTTGCCGATCGTTTGCTGGAATTTACTAAAACAATATCTCAGCGTGACGCCCAGGCGCAGCTTCTGGATAATATGGACCTCGAAAGAGAACGAGGCATAACCATCAAAAGTCATGCTATTCAAATGAACTACCTGCTCAAGGGGGTTCAGTATACACTTAACCTTATTGATACTCCGGGTCACGTCGACTTTTCCTATGAGGTATCTCGCTCAATTGCCGCTTGTGAGGGAGCTTTGCTTATAGTAGATGCATCGCAAGGAATCCAGGCGCAAACAATATCTAATCTATACCTTGCGCTGGAGCAAAACCTTGAAATCATTCCGGTTCTTAATAAAATGGATCTTCCGGGCGCTATGCCTGAGGAGGTTAAGGATCAAATCATTGAATTGATTGGCTGCGAGAGAGAAGATATTATTCCGGCTTCAGGAAAAACAGGCCTGGGTGTTGAAGATATTTTGAATGCGATTGTTGATAAAGTTCCAGCTCCGGTAGGTAATCCGGATAGTGAATTGCAAGCGCTTATTTTTGACTCAGTATTTAATTCATTCAGAGGTATTATTGCTTACTTTAAGATAACAAACGGCGAGATCCGAAAGAACGATAAAGTGAAGTTCATAGCCACAGGAAAACAGTATATTGCTGATGAAGTGGGCGTTTTAAAACTTCACCCCGAACCGAGAGATGTTATTAAGACTGGAGATGTCGGCTATATTATTTCCGGTATAAAAGAAGCAAGAGAAGTTAAAGTGGGCGACACGATAACGCATGTGGATAAACCTACAAAAGAAGCCATTCAGGGTTTTGAAGAGGTTAAACCGATGGTATTTGCAGGCATTTATCCGGTAGATACGGACGACTTTGAAGAGCTTCGCGAAAGTATGCATAAGCTTCAGCTTAACGATGCATCTATCGTTTTTGAACCTGAGTCTTCAGCTGCGTTAGGCTTTGGCTTCCGGTGCGGTTTCCTTGGAATGCTTCATATGGAGATTATTCAGGAGAGACTGGAACGCGAGTTTGATATGACGGTTATCACGACCGTGCCCAACGTATCTTACCTTGCATATACAACTAAAGGTGACCTGATTACGGTTAATAACCCATCTGACCTGCCTGATCCCAGCAAGCTTGAATATGTGGAAGAGCCTTACATCAAGGCAAACATTATCACCAAATCAGAATTTGTGGGCCCGGTTATGTCTCTATGCATACAAAAAAGAGGATTTATTGTCAACCAGTCTTACCTTACCTCAGACAGGGTTGAGCTCGTTTTCGAAATGCCTATGGGCGAGATAGTTTTTGACTTTTACGATAAGCTTAAAACTATTTCCAAAGGCTATGCTTCTTTTGACTATCATCAGATAGGGTACCGTCAATCTGACCTTGTAAGGCTCGATATTAAGCTAAACGGCGAACCGGTAGACGCGCTGTCCTCTCTTATACACCGCACAAACTCTTATGAGTTTGGTAAGAAAATATGTGAGAAATTAAGAGAGCTTCTCCCCAGGCAGCAATTTGAAATTATAATACAAGCTTCCATCGGTGCAAAAATTATTGCCCGCGAAAGCGTTAGAGCCTTAAGGAAGGACGTTACGGCCAAATGTTATGGGGGTGATATTTCTCGTAAAAGGAAGCTTCTTGAGAAGCAAAAGAAGGGTAAAAAGCGCATGAGGCAGGTAGGTAATGTAGAAATACCTCAATCGGCCTTTATGGCTGTGCTTAAGCTGGATTAAGGTGTCCATTATTTAAGCTCCCTTTGGATAGAAGCTTAATACTTAATTAAACAAGAATAATATGCAACTTTTAGATGGTAAAGTTATTTCAGAAAGATTGAAGGTTAGAATTGCCGAAGAATCTGCACAGCTGCTAAGCAGCATTGGCAGGAAACCGCATCTTGCGGCTATACTGGTAGGAAATGACGGTGGCAGTGAAACGTATGTTGCAAGTAAGATAAAAAATTGTGAAAAGGTAGGTTTTACGTCTTCGCTCTTTCGGTACGATGGTTCTGTGACCGAAAGAGAGCTTCTGGACAAAATTGAAGAAGTTAATAATGATGACGACGTAGATGGACTGATTGTTCAGCTTCCCCTTCCCAAGCATATTGATCCTGAAAAAGTTACGGAAAAGATATCCTATAAAAAAGACGTTGATGGCTTCCACCCTCTTAACCTTGGCAGAATGGTTAGAAACCTTCCTTGTTTTATACCTGCGACGCCTTATGGGATACTGATGATGCTGGAAGAGTACCAGATTGACACCGTTGGAAAAAGTTGTGTGATAGTGGGCCGAAGCAATATTGTAGGCAGCCCTATGAGTATTCTTATGTCCCGCAATGATTGTCCCGGGAACTGTACTGTTACGCTTACACACAGCAAAACCAAAAATCTTAAAGACATCGTGCTCTCTGCAGATATAATCGTCGCTGCAATAGGCAGAAAACATTTCATTACAGCTGACATGGTCAAAGAAGGGGCTGTTGTCATTGATGTAGGTATTAACCGTGAAGCATCTGCAGTTACTAAGTCGGGCTTTAAGTTATATGGCGATGTAGATTTTGATATGGTGGCTCCTAAGGCCTCCTGGATAACTCCCGTGCCAGGTGGTATTGGCCTGATGACAATTGTCGGTCTGCTTAAAAATACACTTGCATCAGCACGCAGGGACATTTATCCTTAGCACTTATTACAAACGCCTTACTGATGTGCATACATGGCTGACTGCTATATAAAAGCATAAAGGTATATTTGCACTTTTAAAATGATTCAACAAATACCAGATGACGGAACTCTCCTACCTTTAATGGAGGAGTTCTATACAATACAAGGAGAAGGTTACCATAGCGGTAAAGCCGCTTATTTTATACGCTTGGGAGGCTGCGATGTTGGTTGCCACTGGTGCGATGTTAAAGAAAGCTGGGATGCATCGTTACACCCGCTTACACCCATTGAAGCTATAATAAGAAATGCCGAGCAATGCCCCGGAAAAGCTGTGGTAATTACAGGTGGTGAACCCTTGATGTACAACCTTAGCGCACTTACTGCTGAACTCAAGAAGCGGAACATTGAGACTTTCATCGAAACATCAGGAGCTTATCCGCTTTCGGGCTTTTGGGATTGGATATGCCTTTCCCCTAAGAAGTTTAAAGCTCCTCTTCCCGAAGTTTGCCCAAGGGCAGGCGAACTAAAAGTGATTATTTTCAATAAAAGCGACTTTAAATGGGCGGAAAGCTATGCTGAAATGGTATCGCCGATATGTAAATTATATCTTCAACCAGAATGGTCTAACTCTCATTTAACAATACCTTTAATTGTTGAATATGTAAAGAATAACCCTAAGTGGGAAATATCCTTACAAACACACAAATTTCTAAACATACCCTGATGTGGTCCTGCATCTATGAAAAATAATCGGGATGCTTATTCGAATAGGTCCAGGAGTTTTTCATAATAAGATGACTTCTTTTTGTCAACGGGCAGGTAGGTTACTAATCGGGAAGATATTTAACAACGAAGGCCACCTCATTAGAAATGGCCTTCGCCTGCTTGCTTTTTTAGTTTGCGATGTGTTCCATCGCCCTTGATAGAGCTTTGCCTATGCCCTCAGGCTTTTTACCACCAGCTGTGGCGTAAAACGCTTGACCACCTCCGCCCCCGTCAATCTCTTTTGCAAGATCTCTTACAATGGTACCTGCATTCAATCGCTTCTCCTTAACAAGGTTATTAGAAAGCATTACCGTAAGCGTGGCCTTACCCTGGTTTTCGGTAGCAAGAACAAGAAAAAGACTTTCTATTGAATCCCTGAGGCTAAATGCCAGATTCTTTACTGCTTCAGGACTTGTCAGGTCGACTTTTTGAGCTATAAAATTAATATCGCCTACTTGCTGCACATTTTTTAGAAGCTCTGTCTTCAGGGTGCCAGCCTTTTCCAAAGCTGATTTTTCTATATCTTTTTTTAACTTATTGTTCTCTTCGAGCAAGCCTTCTACAGCGGAAAACAGGTCTTTTGGCGAGCGCAGCAAAACCTTAAGATCAGTGATTTGTCTATCCTGGGCCCTGATCATCTGTTCTGCAGCCTTGCCTGTTATTGCTTCTATCCTTCGTACACCCGCAGCCACTGCACTCTCTGCTATTATTTTGAAGTAGCCAAGCCTGCCTGTTGCACTTGCATGAGTACCACCGCATAATTCTTGAGAATAGGAATCGCCAAAGCTTATAACACGTACGTAATCACCATACTTTTCGCCAAATAATGCAGTAACGCCTCTTTGTACAGCGCTGTTATATGGAATATTACGCTCTTCTTTCAAAGGAAGATTTTGTCTTATCTGCTCGTTTACTTCCGCCTCTATCTGCTCGAGCTCTGCTTCATTTAATTTTTCAAAATGTGAAAAGTCAAACCTTAAATGATCTGCACTGACAAGCGAGCCCTTTTGTTGTATATGTTTGCCAAGCACCTTGCGCAAAGCAGCGTGAAGCAAATGGGTTGCCGAGTGATTGGCGGCAGTACTTTCGCGTTTGCACTGATCAACCACCGCTCTTACTGGCTTAGCAGGATTAAAACTTTGAGGCAGTTCGTCGGCAAAATGAAGTATTAATGCATTCTCTTTACGTGTATCTACAATCGCTATTCTGTTCTCCCTCCCTGTTTCTTCATCTGGGAATATCAAATAACCGGTATCGCCAGCCTGACCGCCGCTTTCTGCATAAAAAGGAGTTCTGTCGAGAACAAGTTGGTATTGCTCCTTAGATTTAGTTTTTACCTTTCTGTATTTCAATACGTTTGCTTCACAGCTATAAACGTCGTATCCAATAAACTCGTTTTCATCGGCATCATTGATTACTATCCAGTCGCCCGTATCAACAGCACCCGCTGCTCTTGAGCGAGCTTTTTGTTGTTCAAGTGCAAGGTCGAAGCCATCCATATCTACTTTCATACCTTTTTCACGGGCCATCAGCTCGGTAAGGTCAATCGGGAAGCCAAACGTGTCATAAAGCTCGAATGCAAAATCGCCTTCAATGGCCGAGTGGTCGGCAGCGTATTTTTCAAAGCGCAAAATGCCTGTTTCCAAAGTGCGCAGGAAAGAAGCCTCTTCTTCCATTACTACTTTCTGAACAAAGTTAAGCTGAGTACCTAATTCAGGAAAAATATCTTCAAATTGCATAGCAAGAACAGGAATAAGCTTGTATAGAAACGGTTCTTTGATATTAAGGAAAGTATAGCCGTATCTGACGGCTCTTCTTAATATCCGTCTTATAACGTAGCCAGCCTTTACATTAGAGGGCAACTGGCCGTCCGAAATTGCGAAAGCAATTGCTCGTATATGGTCTGCCATTACGCGCATCGCTATATCTGAGGGTTTAGTACTTTCTCCCTGATTGTAGTCAATGCCACATTGGCTCGCGATAACCTGAATAAGAGGCTGAAACACATCGGTATCGTAGTTGGATGTCTTTTGCTGCAATATTCTTACAAGGCGCTCCAAGCCCATCCCGGTGTCAACATGTTTTGCAGGAAGGGCTTGTAAAGATCCGCCCTTTAGCCTGTTGAACTGCATAAATACGTTGTTCCATATTTCGATGACCTGAGGATCATCTGCATTGACGAGGGTTCTTCCATCAAGCCGTTGACGCACCTCGTCCGGACGGCAGTCCACATGGATTTCAGAACAAGGCCCACAAGGACCGGTTTCTCCCATCTCCCAAAAGTTATCCTTTTTATTACCAAAGATGATACGGTCTTCACAGATCCACTGTTTCCAAAAATTATATGCTTCCATATCTTTAGGCAACCCGTCCTTCTCATCTCCTTCAAATACAGTTACATACAGACGATCCTTAGGTATATTATATACCTTAGTAAGAAGCTCCCAACTCCAGGCTATGGCTTCTTCTTTGAAATAATCGCCAAAGCTCCAGTTCCCGAGCATTTCAAACATGGTGTGGTGATAGGTGTCTATACCCACTTCTTCCAAATCATTATGCTTACCTGAAACTCTTAGACAACGTTGTGTATCTGCAGCACGTGGAAATTTTATCGGAGCTTCATTTAGAAAGATCTCCTTAAACTGATTCATGCCCGCGTTAGTGAACATCAATGTGGGATCATTTTTCACAACTATGGGTGCAGACTGAACTATTTTATGGTTCTTGGCTTCAAAAAAATCCAAAAATGCCCTTCTTATCTCTTTTGTTGTCATTTTTTATATTTGTTCACAAAGTTAAAAAGGAAGCTGATAGTAGGAAAAGTTAATTAGGGTTATTGTGTAATCTTCCCTAAAAAC